>CANPXB010000003.1 GCA_947585595.1 uncultured Bacilli bacterium | reverse complement strand
CAATTATTTTTACAGCTTTCAGCTGTGCTCTCAGCAGCAGAGACTGTTAGTAATGACATTGTGAGTAAGCCTAGTGGTTTGGTTAAAAAAGATAGTTAACTATCTAACTATCTTCCCATTTTATGAGTTAATGTCATATTATATTCGTCATATTCAAATCCTTCACCATCATATGACCAATATCCATATGTTATAACATCATCTTGTTCTTTTGCAAAACTTATATTTGCTGGTTCATAAACAATTGTTGGTTCTACTTTCTTAACACCAACTGCATTACCATCTTTATCTTTAGTTAAAACATAACCTGAAGGTAATGTATTTTGAATAGATACTGAACCATCAGGATTTTTTACTTCTATTGTTGTAGGTTCAATATAACTAACTCCAACACCATCTTCTAAAATATAACCTTCTGGTACTGATTTTCTCATACCTGGTTCATTATATTTGACTTCACTAACCTTAGGTTCCTTATCAGCATATGCACATAAATCATTATATTGATGTTTTAAACCTTCTTTATATCCAAATAATTTAGTTTCTATAATAGTTATTGGACATACTGAAGTAGTTGGATCGTTTGTTTTACATTCATGATATAAACCTATAGCACTACCACCTAATAATAAACCTGTTAAAGCTAAACCAGCGATAGCTATTTTAGCTCCTGTAGACTTAGGTAAATAAGTTTTTTCTTCTATCTCAGGTCCCATAACTCTAGCTTCTTCTAAATTTTCTTTTTTATTAAACAATTTCATACAAATCCCCCTATATTCTTGTATTACTCTCTTGAAGTATCTTAATTATACAATTAAGTCTTAATTAACGCAAATTTTCCTCAATATTTTAAAAAAAATAGCTTATAAGCTATCTTTCTAATGAGAACATGTTATAGATAAAGTAACTCCATCTTTGTGATATGTACATTCAAAGTCTTCACATGTAACATATACATCATCGTCATCTGCCAAATCTCCATATAAATCATAACGAGAATCATAATTACCATAGACATCAACATTACTACATGCTGTTTGTAAATAAATATTGTTTTTAGCTGTTGAATATACACTTACTCCAGCGATAACAATAATAATTGTTATGATAAGAGTAATTACTGAAATAACAATACCAGCTATAGCAAGGCCTCTACCACCTTCATTTTTCTTTTTAGCACTATTTAAACCTATAATACAAACGATTAAACCTATTAAATTAAAACATAATAGTGATAAGATAAAACCTACTATACATAAAGTATTAGTTTTGTTTTGTTGTACTACTGGTTGGTTATATACTGGTTGATTATACATTGGTTGGTTGTACATTGGTTGATTTGGTACTCCATTATAGTTTTGTTGATTTTGATTATAGTTATTATTTGGGTCATATTGATTATTCATATTACTTCACTCCTATTTTATATATTAAATATATCATAAAGAATAAAGAAAAAAAATAGAAGTGAATCTATTTTTTTAAGTTTTTTAATAGTTTTACTAGTTCCATAAAATGAGGTGGATATTTTAAAGCACCACTTTTATGATAGTAAGTATCATATTCATCATAGAAAGCAAGTCGCCACATTGGTGATAATGGTTCATGGTCTTTAGTTTTATCTGGCCAGTAATCAAATTCATCTAGTTCTTCATATTCCCAAGTTAAATCTTCAATATATTTAGTTGTTTTATTATCTATAGAATATTCCCATAGTTCACCATTAACATCAATTACTTTAGCTTCTAAATTGATAATAATATAATTCATATCTTTATATTCTAGTTCAATTCTTTTAAGACTTGGTTTATTTTTAACTATCTTTTTTACATCTAATTCTGTCATTTAACACCTATAATACTTTCTTTAACCATTCACCAGTATAACTATTTGGTTCTTTAGCTACTTGTTCTGGAGTACCAGTAGCAACGATATTCCCACCGGCATCGCCACCTTCTGGTCCTAAATCGATGATGTAGTCAGCGACTTTGATAACATCCAAGTTATGTTCAATAACTATTACAGTATCACCATTATCAACGATTCTTTGTAAGATAACTAGTAGTTTTTTAATATCATCACTATGCAAGCCGGTGGTTGGTTCATCTAAGATGAAGACACTTTTACCAGTGGCTTTCTTTTGTAGTTCTTTAGCTAGTTTAACACGGCCAGCTTCACCACCTGATAAGGTAGGTGCTGATTGACCTAGTTCAATATATGATAATCCTACATCCATCATAACTTGTAATTTATTTTTAACTTTTGGAATATTATCAAAGAATTCTATGGCTTCTGAGACACGCATATGTAAAACATCAGAAATGCTCTTACCTTTAAATTTAACTTCAAGTGTTTCACGATTATATCTTGTTCCTTTACATACTTCACAAGGAACATAAACATCTGGTAAGAAGTTCATTTCAATACGTTTAACACCATCACCCCAACAAGCTTCACAACGTCCACCTTTAACATTAAAGGAGAATCTATTTTTACCATAACCACGCATTTTAGATTCTTTCATATTAGCAAAGACATCTCTTATATCATCAAAGACACCTACATAAGTAGCGGGATTACTACGAGGTGTACGACCAATAGGATCTTGGGTAATATGAACGACTTTATCGATATTTTCCATACCTTTTATTTCTTTGCATTTACCTACAATGGTTTTTGATTTATAGACTTTTTTAGCTAAGGCATTATATAAAATATCATTTACTAATGTTGATTTGCCACTACCAGAAACACCAGTTATACATATAAATTTACCTAAAGGGAATTTAACATTAATATTTTTTAAGTTATGTTCTTTAGCTCCTTTTACTTCTAAGTAAAGACCATTACCTTTTCGTCTTTTTTTAGGGACTTCTATTTTTTCTTCACCAGTTAGATATTTACCTGTTAAAGAGTTAGGATTTTTCATTACTTCTTCTGGGGTTCCAGCGGCCATAATATGTCCACCTAAGACACCAGCTCCGGGACCAATATCAACTAGATAATCAGCTGCTTTCATGGTATCAGTATCATGTTCAACAACAATTAAGGTATTACCTAAATCACGCATTTCTTTCATGGAAGCAATTAGTTTTTCATTATCACGTTGGTGAAGACCGATACTTGGTTCATCTAAAACATATAAGACTCCAGATAATTTACTACCAATTTGGGTAGCTAGACGAATTCTTTGAGCTTCACCACCAGATAGAGTACCAGCAGCACGATTTAAAGTTATATAACCTAAACCTACATTATTTAAGAATTCTAATCGATTACATATTTCTTTGACTAGTAATTCACTTATCTTAGCTTGTTCTTTATTAAGTTTTAAGTTTTGCATGAATTTATATAGTTCTTCGATACTTAGGGCAGTCATATCATAAATATTCTTTTTATTAATATAAACATTTAAAATATCGTGTTTAAGTCTAGTACCATGGCAGACAGGACATTCTTGTTCAACCATGTAACCTTCTATCCATTCTCTAATCCAACCAGCTGTTGTTTCAATTTGTCTTCTTTCTAAGTTATTTATTATACCTTCAAAGAAGTCAGTTTTAGTACGAACATTACCATTTTTAGAAATATATTTAAATTCTAGTGGTTCAGTTGAACCATATAATATTTTATCTAATTTAGCACGAGGAATTGTATTAATTGGCGCATCTAAATCAATATCATAGTAATTAGCAACAGTTTCAACTTCAGTAAACATGGTATTTTGATCTTCTGATAAAGTAGCAATACCACCTTTTCTAATACTTTTACTTGAATCAGGAATGAGTAGTTCTTCTGATACTTTCATTTTCATACCTAGACCATTACATTCTGGACAAGCACCAAATGGAGAGTTAAAAGAGAACATTCTAGTTTCTAAAGTAGGCATTGAGTAATTACAATGAATACAAGCATAGTTTTCACTCATTAATAGTTCTTCGCCACCAATAACATTAAATAAAACTAAGCCATTAGCTAACTTGGTACTTGCTTCAATTGATTCAAAGATACGAGAACGATCTTCGGCTCTAACAACGATACGATCAACGATTACTTCAATAGTATCTTTTTTATTTTTTTCTAATTTAATATCTTCAGCTAAATCACGAACTTCACCATTGACTCTTACTCTAGTATATCCTTTTTGACGAAGATCTTCTAAGATAGAGGCATGAGCACCTTTTTCTTCTCTAACAACAGGAGCCATTATTTCAATCTTAGTACCTTCTGGGAAATCCATTATTTTATTAGTCATTTCTTCAATACTTTGGCTTTTAATTGGTTCATGGTGATTAGGACAATAAGGAACGCCAATACGGGCAAATAATAATCTTAAATAGTCATATATTTCCGTAACTGTACCAACTGTACTACGAGGGTTATTATTAGTACTTTTTTGATCAATACTAATACTTGGACTTAAACCTTCTATACTATCAACATCTGGTTTACTAGTACCACCTAAAAATTGTCTAGCATAAGCTGATAGACTTTCAACGTATCTTCTTTGACCTTCAGCATAAATAGTATCAAAAGCTAAACTACTTTTACCACTACCAGAGACACCAGTCATAACAATTAATGAATTTTTAGGAAGCTCTAAATCAATATTTTGTAAGTTATTCTCACGAGCTCCTTTTATTATTATCTTGTCCATTATTTAACACCATCCTTATTTGTTCTGCTCTTTCTTCACAAGGTATTGAATATAAATTTTTACAATCAAATTGATAATATAATATCCATTTTAACATATATTCATTATGACGATATTTTTTTAAGAAACGAGTTTTTTCTTGTTCAGTTAAATTAAATGTCATAAGAAATTTTTGATTATTAAATTCTTGATCTTTTAACATACGAGCAATTATTTCTTTACGAGATAAAAATCGATCAATAGTTATACTAGATACAGCATACATATCATAGTAACCATAGTATTCATCATCATATTTAACTATTGTTCCTTTACCTGTTACTTCAGCAACACATACTTCATCATCTTCATAATGAAAATAACGAAAAACATCAGCTAGATTAGCACACATATGAAAACCATGTCCATTATTACCAAATGAAACTTGCTCATTAACTGTGTAAGTCTTCCCTTCTTCAAAGGGTATGCCATATCTATTAGTTTTATCGTTATTAAATGCTTTATACCCTTTGACTTCCATACTTACCTCCTTAAGTTATAAAAATTACATTTTTTACATAGTTCATGGATTTTTTTATTATTTAAGAATCCTTGTTTCATTTCCCTAAAAAGACTGCTATTTATTATATCACTTAATTCTTCATTGTAAATATTGCCTAAGTTTATTATTCCATTACTATCTAAGCAACAAGGAATGACTGTTCCATCGACTAAGATACCGATATGGTCTCTAAGTCCACGACAACTACCAGTTTCATTATAATAGTTATTAGTATAAGATGGCCAGATGAATTCTTGTTCAGTTTCAAAGTAGATATTCTTACTTAAAGTCATTTGATCTTGATTGATAGTTACTTGGTATTTATTGTTTAATTTCTTAATTATTTTTTCTTTATATTCACTATTAACCCATAATCTATAACTTATAAAGGTGTTATTAAGAACTAAGTTATCAACAATATTAAATATATTATCTAAGTATTCATCTAATGATTTATGATACTTGGGATGATAACTATGAAGAGAAATATTTATTTGTCTAATATTTTTATTGTCTTTTATTCTATCAATTAAGTAACCATTAGTAGTAATGTTTATAAAATATTTAGTTGAAGCCATATTAATTAATTCATTGATATTAGGATGTAATAAAGGTTCACCCATTACATGAAAATATAAGTATTTAGTATAACCATCTAATTTAGATAATAATGTTTCAAATTTATTAAGACTTAAATACTCTTTAGAACGATTATTTTTAAGACAGAAAGAACAATCTAAATTACAATTATTGGTTATTTCAACATAAATCTTTTTAAACATTTTAAACACCTTTAATATTATACCAAATAATTGTTTGTAATAAAAGATAATAATCTAGTTTATTATATACAACCGTTATACATATTTTAATATTAATTTTATTTCTAAAATATATAGACAATTTCTATAAAATAAAATTAATAAAGGAAATGAATTATATGAACAGGATTAAAGAATTAAGAAAGAAAAGAAATGTTACACAGATAAGACTTAGTATAGCTGCCGAAGTATCACAAGAAACTATTAGTGCTTATGAATCTAATAAAGCAGAACCTAAAATGGAAAAATTAGTTAAAATAGCTGACTTTTTAAATACAACTACGGATTATTTATTAGGTAGAACAAATAATGATGCACCTTTAAATGATGTAATGAATAATTTAGTAGATAAACAATTAAATGAATTACTTAATAATTATGCAAGATTAAATAAATTACAAAGACAAGATTTAATTTGGTATAGTAATGCAATTGAAAATAAAGATCTGAAGTAGATCTTTATTTTTTTCTGTTTCCAATACCATCTAGTTGTTCTGATAGCTTTTTAAAATCAGCTACTATTTCATCAGCAGTTTTATTACTTACTAAATCGAAGAAATCCATTTCATCCCCTATAACTGATTCGAAAGGATCATCAACACCATTTTTAATAGCGGGAATAGTTATAGTATCTTTAGGATATCCTAGTAAGGTATTAAAACGATTGATAGTACCAGTTATTTCCATACCCATATAAGCATCTTTAATATCTAACATAGCTTCTAGTTTGATATCCATTGAATCACTTTCTTGAGCTTTTGCATCAACGATTTTCATTAGAGTTTCCATATCACGAACACCAAAGACACCAACTATTTTATTTTTATCAACACCTTCATAATCTTCATCATCTTCTGGTTTACCACGAGATATATGACGACTTATTAAGTCTTCAGCAGTACATAAAGGTACTTCTTCGTTAGTTTCAACATTTTTATATTTACCATTATCCATTAAAAGATAGAATGATAAGTAATTATCAATATAAGTATATAAGAAGGAATCATATACAACACGACCATCAATAACACTTGTTAAGATAGTATAACTTTTACGGACACTGTAACCAGCAAAGACATATTTAGCTGGTAAGTTTTTTAGCATATAACCAAACATATTAACCATTCCTTTGACATTTTTTATTTTGAATATGATAAACAATTCTTAAAGATAATTTATATGGTAAGAAGCGATTCATAAAGACACCAAGTTTAACAGTTAAACCAGGGATTATAATTAATTTATTTTTTAAACATTTATCTATACCATATTTAGCAACATATTCACTACTTAAGCCTTTAATATTAAATGATCCACCTGCTACTTTATTAAAGTTAGTATTAACTGGACCAGGACATAAGCAACTTATATGAACATGACTTTTTACTTTTCTTAGTTCTTCATAAATACCTAAAGTCCATTTAGTAACGTAGTTTTTAGTCGCATAATAAGTATTTAAGATAGGTCCTGATAGAAAACCTGCTGAAGAAGCTATATTTAGTATGCGACCTTTATCTTTTTTAACCATATCTTGTAAAAAGAGTTTAGTTAAGATATGAAGACCTTTGATATTTAAATCGATCATTTTAAGTTCTTTATTTAAATCTGTTTCCCATGTATTACCAAATAAACCAAATCCAGCACCATTAACTAGTAAATCAATATCTTCATTTTTAAATTTTTCATATAGTTTATAACAGTTATCAGTACCACATAAATCAGTAGGATAGATAATTACTTTAGTTTTTATTTGACGAGCTGTTTCTTTTAAACGATTTTCATCACGACTGACTAAGATTAAGTCATAACCTAAAGTACCTAAGTATATAGCCATATCTTTACCAATACCAGAACTAGCACCAGTTACTAATGCTTTCATATGATCACCTATTTATATTTTACCAAAATACATAAAATTAATAAATTATAATTTAAAAGAAGATAGATTATCTTCTATCTTCACTTTCTAATAATGGAGGTAACATCTGTTTCTTACGAGAGACGACACCATCAAAATATAATCCTTGATATAATTCATCTATACCATAAGCATCTTCTAGTAAGTCTTTACTCTTTTCATTATAGAATAAGTATGAACCATTACGAATAACATCAGTTACAAATAATAAAGCTATTTTTAAACCACCATATTCACACATATTATTAAGTTCAGTAATAACATCTTCAGCTCTTTCATGAATATCATCAAAATCTAAAGTCATTACTTGACTGATAGCTATATTAGAATCATCATATTTGAATGTTTTCATATCAGTATGAATAATATCATATACACTAAGTTCACTAACTGTTGAAGCTGCTTTAAACATTTGCATACCATATTCATTTATATCTAAATGAGCTATTTCAGCTAATTTATTACCTACTTCGATATCAATATCTGTAGTAGTTGGTGATTTAAATAATAAAGTATCTGATAAAATAGCTGATAACATAATACCAGCAATATTTGGAGGTATTGGGATATTAGCTTCTTTATATAATTGATAAATTATTGTACAAGTACAACCTACTGGCATACTACGAAAATTAATAGGGATAGATGTACCAATAGTACCTAAGTTATGATGATCTATTACTTCTAAGATAGAAGCTTCTTCAATACCATCAACACTTTGAGATTGTTGATTATGATCAACTAAGATAACTTGTTTACGTTCAAAGTTATTAGCATCTACTAAACGCATCATACCGACACAAATACCTTTTTTATTAACTACTGGGTAGTTAGTATGACCTAATTTACTACTAATATCAATAAAGTCATCACGATAATCGATTGGACTAAAAGTAATTGGATGAGGATTAATATTAAGTAGTTTAACATAGTTACATAGTTTTAACATATTAGCACATTTATAAGTACCTAAAGGAACACTAATAACATTAACTTTATTTTGGTTAGCTAGATTAACTAGGTCACTTGGAATATTACTACCATTAACACAGATTAATAATTTTATACCAGAATTAATAGCATATTCTAAGATTTTATAACGATCACCAACGATTAAAATACTATCTTTATTTAATTGAACACGATTTATGAATGTTTCACTTTTATAAGCGGCAGCTAAGATATGACCTTCGATTTCATCATCAAAACGAGTAATAGCTGTACCATTTAAAGTTTTTAAAATATTATCATATGAAGTATTTAAATAAGTTATATCACCATCAATTAAGAATTTAGATATTTCTTTAACATTAACATAACCAGTTAGTTTTTTATGCTTATTAACTAAAGGAAAACCAGTTACTTCATATTCAACCATTTCTTTATAAGCTTCATAAACAGATAGATGTTCTTCTATCATCGCTTCCTTATTATAATGCATATTTCTTACTTGAACTTTAACATCATTTAAGAATTCTGGTTCTGGAATATGAAAATAATCTAAAACAAATTTAGTTTCTTTATTAAGCGTACCTAAAACACGAGGTTCAGTAGTTAAACCTTGTTTATTTTTTAAATAAGATAAACTAATACTAGCACAGACGGTATCAGTATCAGGCATTTTATGACCAAAGATATATATTGTTTGCATAATATCACTCGCCCCTATTACAAGATAAGTATAACATAATTTTTGGTAAGAAAAAATATTAAGAGTTATTTCTTAATATTTTATTGAAAGTTCAAAATTTAATTATATACTGATATTTATACCAGGCATTCTATCATATTTCTCAGCAATTCCATTATTAAATTGTATTACATTCCCTAATCCTAGTTCTGATAAAGAATAGTTAGTACTATCACTTAAAGATACATTGGTTGTTGCATGTTGATATGAAGCAAATACTTTCCCAGAACCATTAACAGTAAATGTTACAACGGTTTCTAAATCCGATTTATTCGATAATAAAAATGATTCACCAAATCCATTATTAAATGTCTTCTGTGTTGTACTTGTACTATATTTAGTTTCTCCGTTTTCTGTATAGAATTGCTTAAAAGATATTATTCTTCCTAAAGTTAATCCATGCAGTCTTATGCCAAAAACGTCATAGCTTCTTATTTTAGGATTTTGTTTCCATTTTAATCGAGCTGTTATAACATTATTATTACTGATTAAGGAAATAGTTTTATAACTAGTACTAAAAGACGTAAGAGGTCTAATGGCGTCAAGTGATTCTTCGTCATATTCAACTTTAGTAACTGTTGATAAATCATTATTTATTAATTTATATTCATCTTCAGTTATAAAATTGATATAATTGTCTCCATATATTTCTACTAGACTGTAGTATTTATTTTCTTCTATTTCTATGCCAGAATATGTTTGAATATTCTTTGCAAAGACATGACTGATACTAAAAAACATTAATAAGAATAACAATAATAATTTTTTCATCATAATTCTCCTTTCTTAGAAAAAAGGATAACAGGAAAAGTCGAAAAAATCACTCTCAAAAAATGAGAATGATTAAAACTTAGATTTTAAATACAATAAATATTCTATATTTTCTGTAATAAATTCAATTTTGCAGATTTTTAGTTCCTTGCCATCTAATGGATATATTTCTGAAATATAATTATCGTTGTTTTCATCAAGAAATTCATAAAAGATATTATTTCTACTTATATCTAATTCTAATTTCTCATAAATACTTTTTGATTGATTAAACAAATATATTATATTGCTTTGTGAATCAAATACAATTCTTACTTTTTCAGACTGTTTTTCATATTCTCCATCTTTCAAAGTAAAGCCTTCATTTAATAAAAATTCTATAAAGTCATTATTTGTAGTTCTTTTATTTTTTGAAATACTATCGTCATAAATTTCTTCTTTTTTATGAATAAAAATATCATCATTTATATATCTTTGAGATAAAGTCAAGTTTATTGTTTCTTGTGAAGATTCATTATAGCTAATCTCTATAAAGATTTCGTTGTTTTTAAGAGAATCTAAATTATATTCATTATAGCCTTTTGGTTCCTCGATATAGTAGTTATCATTTGGGCCTTGAAATATTAGATATTCTTTATCATCAATTTTATAATATAGTTTTATATAGTTTATTTCTTCGCCATTTTTTGAAATAATCTTATTAAAATTTAGTATATCAATATTTTCAGTAAATAATATTGTAGACTTATCAATTATAAAATGCTCACTATCTCCTTGGATCGTATATGATAAAATTTTTCCTTTAATAAATATGAAATATATAGAAAGTAAAGAAATAATTATTATTATTAAAAATAGTATTGCAGAAAGACTTAAAGCTTTTTTTATTTTTTTATAGTTCTTTTTATAAATGTTTTCCATATTATCAGAAATATTTTTGGAATTATTTTTGTTTTTTTTCTCTCCATACAACAATTCTTCGATACTTACATCATATAGTCCACATAATTTCATTAAAGTCTCTGGATTGTTTGGCAAGGTTTTCCCTTTTTCCCAATTTGAGACAGCGTTATCAGAGTAATGTAATATCTCACTTAGTTGCTTTTGAGTTAGTTTTTTTTCTAATCTTAATTCTTGTAAAAATTTTCCTCTTTTTTCATCACTCATAAACTACCACCAAGTATAGTCTATCACACAAATAAATATTATTAAAGATTATCGCTTTTAACTTTTGTAGTTGTAACAAATAAACAGAGAAAAAGTAAAATTATTTATTAAATATGTTTAATTTAAATCATCAATATTTTTAGTGTATATTATTAAAACTATATATTCGACTATAATAACAAAACTCAAATATAAAAATATGAATTTATAATTTAGCACGTTTAAATTTATCTTAAACATTATATTT
Source organism: uncultured Bacilli bacterium (assembly GCA_947585595.1). Taxonomy (GTDB): domain Bacteria; phylum Bacillota_I; class Bacilli_A; order RF39; family UBA660; genus Coprovivens. The sequence goes on along the minus strand of CANPXB010000003.1, from coordinate 74,928 downwards.
AAGATAAATATAATAAATTTATAAATTATTAAAGAAAGTGATAATGAAATAATATTTAAAACAAATACATTCTTTAATAAGTTAAACATATTCTGTAATTTGTTATAACCAATTTGTTTAAGTAATATCATATTATTTTCTTCATCAGATATTAAGTCTGTTGAAACAAATATTAATATTAAAAAATAGATAAATAAAGAAATAAAATTAGCGATGATAAGTATATTAGCCATTTTGTTTAATATATTAATTCTATCATTAGATTCTGTTGTTTTATAAAAAGTTTGAGTTTCGATATTGAAAAAGTCATTATTTTCTAAATTTGCCCATTTTTTCTTAAGATTTTCTAAAGCTTTATAGTCTTTTGTTTCTATATCATAAATAAATTTTTGATTTTCCTTAACAAGATTATTAAATAATTTATCAGAAATACATATATAATTAAATGTTTTTGGCTCTAAAATATTTTTTATAATTAGTGATATTTCTTGATTATTATATTTAAAATTTATTTTCTGATTTAAATATTTATTTAGATAATTTTCATTATAATTTTCTTTGGAAAGATATAGTATAGTTTCATTATCATTCAAAGATGTTCCACAAGATTTTGATGAAAAAGTCAATATGACATTATTATATAATAAAGAATTCCAATTGAGTTTTGTTTCATCTATTATGTCTTCGTATTCTACAGAAGTACCATTCATTATAATATTTGGATTATAGATTATGTCATTATCTATACCTATTTCAAAGCCTAAAGCATTTCTATAAGATTTTATTTTATCTTCTTTTTCCAACATATCATCATGATTTTCTTTAGCGAATAATACTAAAGATGTTGTATCATGATTTAATTTATCTTGTTCATAAGTAATATAACTACTTATACTATTTAACAATAATATAATAATAGTTATTGTAGTAAATATTTTAAGATAAATATTTGTTTTTTTCTTTCTAAGAAAGCTTTTTAATAAAATCATTTTAATCTTCCTTTAATATATTAGATATCAGATTATTTATTTTTTTTCTAACTGAATAATAATTTATTATTTCTGAAATAATTAGAATGAATACAAAAGTTATAATTAAAGTAGCCAAATTATTATTAATGTTAAATCCTATATATTTAAAGTATTTAAATATCCTTTCTTCTAAAAGTAAAAATAATGTCGAAAATAAAGAAGCACTTATTATGAAACTAATCAATTGAACAATACTATTTTCTAAAACTTCTTTTATGATTACCTGGTTTTCTGTATAACCACATGCTCTCAATATTCCTAAGTTTTTGGATTCACTTTTTATTTTTTTAGTTATATAATTTTTCAATATAATTAAAAAGGAAATTATTATTGTCATAGCAAAGATAAGGGTTACTGAAAATAATACACTTACAAACCCTTTATCTAAACAGGCGATAGTTTCTTCGTTAATTTCATATTTCTTTAGGCGTTGAATATTTTTATAAACTTCTTTAACATTTTTTTCTTCATCAACAACAATGTGAAGTGGGTAATAGCTACTGTCTTCTATCGGAGGATTATAAGCGTCGACTATATCTTTTATATCAGTAAAAGTAGCATAACATACATTTATACCATTTTTAAAAATACTTTCATCATACAATCCAACTATTTTCATGTTTTTAACTTGCTCTTCTTGATCTTCAATAAGTTCACCATTTACAATGTTGGACTTGTATGAATTATATTTTACAATTATATTCCTATTTAAAGTTTCTTTTTCAGATAAAAATTTGCTTTCATCAATATTTAGTGGATTGTCGTAGTTAGAATCAGGATAAAATTCGTATGGGCATATAATTTCTCCTGGTAATAATTCATCTATATTTTTCCCTTTAATGGAGATTGGAGCAGTATTTTTACTTCCGTAAATAAATCCTATCCAACCATTTGAACCATTGTCTGTTATATCTGTTTGAACGGCAGTTTCTTTGTATATACCTTCATAGACTTCACTAACATGTTCAATACTTTCTAATTCTGCTATAGCTTCTTTTTTAGTATTAGAATTATAATACACATTTAAGGTTCTAAAACCAATATTTGTATTAATAGCGTAATCATAATAATCGTAAAAATTTTTAATAATAATGATATCAATAAATAATAGAAAAAATAATAAAGAGAAAATAATAATTAATATTTTATTTTTTTTATTTCTCTTTATTTCTTTAAGAGAGTATTTGATAAATTCTTTTAGCATTTTTTTACCTCTTTTAATAAACCGTCTTCTAGTAATAGATTAACATCTGCATATGAAGTAATTTCATCACTATGACTAACAACTATAACACATTTATCGTTTTGAGATAGTGTTTTCAATAAACTAAAAATTATCTTTTCGTTTTTTTTATCTAAATTACCAGTTGGTTCATCGGCAATTATAATATCAGGATTATTGGCTAATGATCTTGCTATAGCAATACGCTGTTGTTCACCGCCGGATAGTTCTTTAGGGAAGTGTTCTTTACGTTCAAACAAATCTACGAGTTCTAATAATTCATAAGCGTGATTTTTTCTTTCTGATGCGGGTATTTCTTTATTTATTAACATTGGTAGTGTTACATTTTCAAATGCTTTTAGGTAGGGATTTAAATTATAGTCCTGAAAAACAAAACCAATATATTTCATTCGATAAAAGGATGCTTCTTTATCTGTTAATTTATTTGTATTTTTATTATATATTAAATATTCTCCTGTTGTTGCGTTAGTCATTAAGCCTAATATTTGAACTAATGTGGTTTTACCGCTACCACTATGTCCTTTTATTGCATAAAGTTTTCCCTTTTCAAATGTATAATTTATACCTTTTAAAACCTCTATTTTTTCCTTATTAGTTTTATATTCTTTCTTAATATTTTTTAATTCTATTATTTTTCCCATGTTGTATCTCCTATTTCTTTATTTAGGCGCCTTTGTAATGATTTTATAATCATGTTTACAAATAAAACAAAAATAATAATTACTGACACTATGTTTAAGATTTGAATATATTCTATCAAATCTCCTAAAAAGCTTATTTTATTTGATATTTCGACTGTTAAATTGACTGCGGGATTTGAAATTTCATAATAACTATTATTTTCTAAATCTTGCCAGTTATATTTTATTTTTTTATAAGCGTTATAGTTATCACATTCTATATCATATATAAAACTTTTTTCGGTTTTTATTAATTCATCATATAATTCATCTGATATGCAAATATGTGGATAAATTGTTAAATTTGTTATTTGTTTAATTTTTAAAGGTATTAATTTTTCATTATACTTAAATGTTATTTCTTTATTTAAAAAATTAGGTAATTTCTCTTTATTATAATTTTGTTCATATAATAAAATTGCTACTTCATCTTTAGCTAAATCCATGTTACAAGTTGATGCTTTATAAGTAAGAATTATTTTTTTATTATCATTATCATAAAAATAATTCCAATTTAATTTTTCATCATCATGGTTTTCTTTATAGGACGTACTCCCGTCTGAATTATTTACAAGTTCTGGAGTATATATAATATCATTATCTTGTCCTGAAGAAAAAGATAGAGAACGACGAAAAGATGATATACCTTTTGTGTTTTCTAATAAATCTTGATGATTTTCTTCCCCATATATAATTAAAGCTGAAGTATCGTTTTGAATTTTATCATATTCATTCCTAACTAAAAAGTTGGTTAAAATTAGTATTATAAAATAACTTAATATTATTAAAAATTTTTTCAATTTTTATTACCTCGTATTCTATTGTTTATTTACATAATAATAATTAAGAACAATGCTTACTTAAAAGCACTGTTCTTAATTAATCATTCATGTTATAAGCTACGAACTTTGCATTAAAGCTTGTGTTTCCTGTCCAATCTTCCCATGTAATTTTTAATTTGTTACTACTTGTATTATAAGTAAATGTTGCAGTTATAGAATTGGTTGTTGTTTGGTGCACTGGTATATACATTTCCTTTGTGCTTGTCACAATTCCTAGATTGGTTTTTTTAGCAATTGTTTTTACTCTTATTCCACCCTCAGAGTTTTTCCCAGTAACACTGTTGACATCTCTCATTTGTGCCATCACTGGAGTTTTGAATGTTGCTTCACCTTCAATTTTGTTTCTACTTGTCGTATTTCCGTTAACTACATTAGATAGTGTTCCTGTTCTATTTATCAAATATGTTGCATTAACAGAAGCATACACGATAGATAATGATGCAACTATGGATATTAGAGCAAACATTATTTTTTTACTTTTTTTCATGATAAACCTCCTTTCTTTTTATAATTTCTAGTTCAATTTATAATTTCTAGTTCAATTTTAGATTAACTCTAATATAATGTCACTCTCAAAAATTGGGAATATAATATTTACTTTATGGTTCACAAATTTTGTGAATGATTCAAAATGATATGATTTGCCTTTATTTTTATACAAGAAAAAATATTAAGAGTTATTTCTTAATATTTTCTTTAGCAACCGTAAGCATTAATTTAAGACGATTAACTTGGTTAGTATGACTAGCTCCGGGATCATAATCGATAGCAACGATATTAGAATCTTTGTATAATGATCTAATTTTCTTAATAACACTTTTACCAACTATATGATTAGGCAGACAGGCGAATGGTTGGACACAAACGATATTTGGAATACCATCTTTAATTAATTCAACCATTTCAGCGGTTAGGAACCAACCTTCACCAGTTTGATTACCAGTAGATATGATACCTTCGACATTACTAGCTAATTTATAAATATCAGTAGTAGAACGATATCGCGTATCTTTTAATTCTTTTTTAACTGGTTTTTCATATAAATCAATTATTTGTAATAATTTCTTACGAACGAAAGAACCAAACTTACTTAGTTTTAATAATTTTTCTTTAACAATACCATTATAGACACAGTATTTAACAAAGCCCATTAAGTCAGGAGCAAAGACTTCAGCACCTTCATTTTCTAACTTTAAGACTAAATTATCATTAGCAAAGTTATGATATTTAACTAAGATTTCTCCAACTATACCTACTTTAGGTTTATTAGTTACTTTGACTTCTAAGTTTTTAAAATCATTAATTATATTTTTAATATTACGTTTATATTCAATAATATTACCATTTTGAATAGATTTACAAACGATTTTTAACCATTTATGATATAGTTTTTCACTACTACCTTTTTTAACTTCATATGGACGAGAGGCATATAACATTTTAGCTAGTAAATCACCATAGACAACAGCTTGAGCAGCTTTGTTAATAAAAGATAAATTAAATTTAAAGGCTTGTTCTTTTTCGAGACCAGAAGCATTTAAAGAGATAATTGATACTTTTTCTAAACCGGCGTCTTTTAAAGCTTTTCTAATTAAACCAATATAATTAGTAGCACGACATCCACCACCAGTTTGAGTAATCATAACTGTTGTTTTATCTAAATCATATTTACCACTTTGTAATGCTGATATTAGTTCACCAATAACAATAATAGCGGGATAACAAGCATCATTATTAACATATTTTAAACCAGTTTCAACAGTTTTATCAGTTGTCTTACTTAGATATACCGCATTATAGCCTTCACTTCTTAATAAACTTTCAAAGATAGGCATGTGATTAGGTGACATATCAGGGAATAAAATTGTATTATTTTTTTGTTCTTTTTTAAAATAGTTTTTGGTATATGAGTAAGGATGATAATTGTTATCATTAAGACGTTTATTCATCGAGGCTATTAATGATCTAATACGGATTTTAACAGCACCTAAATTATTTATTTCATCTATTTTAATTGTGGTATATAAACGATTATTAGCTTTTAAGATTTCTTCAGTTTGATCGGTAACAATGGCATCTAAACCACAGCCAAAGGAATTAAGTTCGACTAATTCTAGATTAGGATACTGACTAACTACATCAGCAGCATTATAAACACGTGAATGATATGACCATTGGTCAACAACTCTTAATTTAGATTTAATACGACTTAAATGACAGATAGAATCTTCAGTAAGAACAGCTAAACCTAAACTATTTATCATCGTATCTATACCATGGTTAACTTCTTTATCTAAATGATATGGACGACCAGCTAAGACAATAGCTTTTTCATTATGATCATTAACGAATTTAATAAATTCTTCACCTTTAGCTCTTACTTCATTTTTATAATTACTTAGTTCTAAGAATCCTTCATGAATAGCATTTTTTACTTCTTTTAAAGTAAAATGATATTCTTTAAACTCAGGTAATTCCATAAATCTTTTAACCAGTTTATCTTCTTCTAAAGGTAAGAAAGGATTTAAATATTTTATTTTATTTTTTTCTAAGTCTTCGACGTTTAATTTAATAGATTCTGAATAACTTTGAACAATAGGACAATTATAGTGATTATCAGAAGAAGCAAATTCATCTTGTTCATACATTATACATGGATAGAAAATAGTTTTAACACCTTTTTTAATTAAATTAAGAATATGGCCATGAACTAATTTAGCGGGGTAACATACTGATTCACTTGGCATTGATTCAATACCTGATTCATATAAACTACGACTTGAGTTATCGGAAAGAACAACTTTAAAACCTAAGTTAGTAAAGATAGTAAACCATAGTGGATAATCTTCATACATATTTAAGACACGAGGAATACCAATTAATCCTCTTTTTGGATTTTCTAATGGTTCATAGTTAAATAAACGATCATATTTCCAAGCATACATATTAGGTAACATATTAGTACTACCATTATTACCGGAACCTTTTTCACAACGATTACCAGAGATAAAGACTTTTTTATCAAACATATTGATAGTTAAAGCACAATGGTTTTCACAACCTTGGCATCTAGTATGATTAGTTCTTATTTTTAAGTTATTGATTTGATCTAAAGTAAGAATAGAACTAACAACATCTTTATCTTCATAAGCTTTGTAATTATTTAAAGCAATTAAAGCAATACCATAAGCACCCATTAAACCAGATATATCAGGTCTTATAACTTCTTTACCAGTTATGATTTCAAAAGCTCTTAAGACGGCATCATTTAAGAAAGTACCACCTTGAACAACTATTTTATTACCTAAAGTACTAATATCTCTTATTTTCATAACTTTAGTAATAGCATTTTTAATTACAGAATAGGCTAAACCAGCAAAGATATCGGCTAAAGGTCGACCTTCTTTTTGGGTTTGTTTAATTTTAGAATTCATGAATACGGTACAACGAGAACCTAAGTCAATGGGACTTTTAGAAGTTATAGCTAGATGAACAAAGTCATTAACATCCATACCTAATGATTTAGCTAGAGTTTCAATAAATGAACCACAACCAGATGAACAGGCTTCATTAAGCATGATACTATTTACGGAGTTATCTTTAATCTTGATATATTTCATATCTTGACCACCAATATCGATAATACTTTCAACACCTGGTAAGAAGTAATTAGCCGCTTCAAAGTGGGAGATAGTTTCAACTTCAGATATATCTAAGTTAAAAGCGGTTTTAATTAACATTTCACCATAACCAGTAGAACCAGCATTACGGATAATAATATCTTTATTTAATACTTGATATAATTTACATAACATATCTTTTAAAGTATCAACTGGTGTTCCTTTATTACTTTGATAATCTTCATATAATAAGTTACCATCTTTATCAATCAAAACTAATTTAGCAGTAGTTGAACCAGCATCAATACCTAGGAAGGCATCACCTTTATATTTAGTTATATCTTTTCTTTTTACTTTATATTTACTATGTCTTTCTAAGAAAGAGTGATAATCTTTATCATTTTTAAATAGAGGTTCTAAGCTACTAGATGTTTCTTCTTTAAAAGCTTTTAAGTCTTTAAGTAAAGATAAGATATCTTCTTTAGAATAATATTTTCTTTTACTATTATCTAAGCAAGCACCCATACAAACGAAAAGATTAGCATCTTTAGGGGCGATTACTTCATTTTTAGTTAGGTTTAATGTTTTAATAAAGCGTTCTTTTAAAACCGATAGATAGTTTAATGGACCACCTAAGAAGATAACATTACCTTTAATTGGTTTACCACAAGCTAAGCCACTAATAGTTTGATTAACAACAGCTTGCATGATAGATAAAGCGACATCTTCTTTTTTACATCCTTCATTTAATAAAGGTTGAATATCCGTTTTAGCAAATACGCCACAACGAGAAGCGATTGGATAAATAGTATCACCTTTTTTAGCTAAATCATTAAGTCCAGAAGTAGTGGTATTAAGTAAGATAGCCATTTGGTCTAAGAAAGCCCCAGTACCACCAGCACAAGAACCATTCATTCTTTGTTCAATAGTTTGATCAAAATAAATGATTTTAGCATCTTCACCACCTAGTTCAATAGCAACATTAGTTGAAGGAGCATAAGTAGTGATAGCATTTTTACAAGCAATAACTTCTTGAATAAAAGGAACTTTTAAATATTTGGCTAAAGAGATAGCACCACTACCAGTAAAAATTAAAGAAAATTTACTATCACTATCAAACTTTTTTAAGGCATTTTTAAATAAACCAATAATGGTTTTTTTAGAATCAGATAAATGTCTTTTATATGCTTTATGGATTATTTTATTTTGATGATCCATTATGACTAATTTAACGGTAGTTGAACCAATATCAACACCAATTTTATACTTCTTATTCATACTGCACCTCTTAACTACTTAAATCATAATCAAGATTTTTTTCTTCGAACCACCTTATTATACCACAAATTAAAAAGTCTAGTTATGAGAACTAGGCTTATAAGTATAGATTAAGTCACGATCAACTAAAACTACAGGATCTTTTTTAAACCATTCTGGTAGGTTTTCTGGATCTTTAGTATCTGCATCATGATAATCATCAAGGCGAAGGCAATTACTACCAACCTTCTGACCAACTAAGTCATCAACTAGATAGTAGCCTTCTTCTTTTAAGGCATTCTGCCATTTAGCTAATAATTCAGTCTCTGCTGGTAGGACAACTTTAGATAAATACTTTTGAACTTCTAAAGCACCAGTTACATGACCATAATAATCACGATTAATTATTTCTTCATAGTTTTTAGCTATTAAATATAGATTAGGGCATATACTTTCTTCATATGAATATTTTTTATCAGAATATTTAATTATATAATCTCCAACACGATAAACGTAAGAACAAGTTCCTTCACCAACATTACTAATACATTTAGCTCTAGTACTTAGTTCTAAATATTTATGCATTAGTTCGATAAATTTAGTAAGTAAGCCACGTGTCGACATACCTTCAATTACTTCATCAGGGAATAAATTAGCAAATGGTCTTATTTGGTTGGCAAAATCAGAGACTAGTTCTGGTGATAAATGTTTTTGATAGTAATGATATAATTGCCATTTATAGTTTTTAGAAGTTTTAAATAATTCATCGATATCAGCTAATAAAAGTTTCTTTAAGATTTCTTCATCTTCAACAATAATATAAGTATCAATAATACTAGCTAAAGTATTAGATGGATAGTTAGTAAAAATAAAGTTTTTAAGTTCTTGATATAAAGTTAAATCATTTAAGTTAAGAATAATTAAAACAGCTATTTTAGATAAGTATGATTCATCAACGATATCTACTTTACCATCTTCATGGGTTACCTTTAGTAATGATATTGGATTAGGATAGTACTTTTTAAAAAGATGAGGGAAATCGCAAATCATTGTATACATAGTATGAATTCTAATTAATAAGTCTGGATGATTAATTAAATGATTTAACCATGTATCTTTATGGTACTGAAAAGAATATCTAAGTAAACAGAAGATATTATCAAAGTTAGATTCAACTACTTGATCAAGATGAGTATCAACATAATCAATTATCCAATGATTACAAGATAGTAATTCATAGAATAATCGATTGTTAGTTAAGATAGATGGGTTTTTAAGAAGAATATATTCACAGATTGAAGCATATTCAGGTAAATCAAAGGCCATTAAAAAAGCATGATATGGATATTCGGGTTGGATTTTGGAAAAACAAGATTTTAAAATATTTAAACGATTAGGATGGGAACGAATATTATCACAAACTACTTCTTTAAAGTAATTATCAAGTTCACTAAAGATTTTGATGTTACCATCTAATAAGTCAGTTATAATTACTTCATCTTTTGGCATCTAAATCACCCTTTTTCTTAAGAGATGTATTATAACATTGGATAGGGAGTAGAGCAAATTTTATTTATTAGTTTCATAGTGTAATAAAAGGCGATGTTCAGCTTCACGAGCTTTAGCTTCACTTTCTTCAACGTGCCAAACATAAACTTCACCTAAACAGAAATATAATTCGTAAGCATGAGTATATTCATGAATATTAACACAAAGGGATTTCATATCATAAACAGTTGGAACAACCATACTAATATCGGTTAAAACACCATTGGCATCTATTCTGGGAAAGACAGCCCAATTAAAATCTTCAACTTTAACATTGTAACTTCTTACTTTACCTTTTAAGAAAGCAAAAAAATTAGGATCAGTAATACCTTCTCTTTCTAAGGCACACTTTAATTCATTTTGCCAATATTCTTTATTAATCTCATCCATAATAATCCCCTACTTAAAATATGTTTCTTATAATAACACAAAAACTCACTATAGAGTGAGCTTTTTATTTGAAATATTAAAATTAAATAAATTATATAATTCTCAGTTTCTGTCCTGTAAGTTTTAAATTGTTTATGATATATTTTGTTTATGAGGAGTCAAAATATGGATCAAGAACGTATTGGAAAATTCATTGCAAGTTCACGTAAGAAACAAAAACTAACTCAACAAGAACTAGCTGAAAGATTAGGTGTAACAAATAAATCAATTAGTAGATGGGAAAATGGTAAAACACTACCTGATATTTCTTTTTTTAAACCATTATGTGAAATCTTAAATATTTCAATAGAAGAACTAATTAATGGTGAAAAAACAGATCTTAAAAGAAAAAATGATAGTGTAGAAAAAGCTATTATAAATACAATGAATACTAAAGAAAAAGAAAAACATAAGATGAATAAAATAATTAGTATTTTATTGATTTTTATAACTATTATAATCGTTATATTATTTCTATTAATTATTTATTATAAACAAAAATTCCCTAAAATTAATATTTTTGATCTTAACATAGTTAAAAGTGATTCTACCGAAACAAAAAGTAATGTAATTTTGAGTACTGATAAATATAAAGTATGGTTTTATGGAATAGATTCATTACAAATCATGGATGAAAATAATAATTATTTTGATTTAAAAAGTGCTTTACTATACAATCAATTAAAACTGAATGATGTGAAAAGTTATTTAGAATTACAATATAAGAATGGAAATATTGAAAGATATATATTGTCGGATGGTGGAACAAAAATATATAAATCTAACAAATATGAAGTTATAGTATGTAATACTATTGATGATAATTATGATGTATATTTTGGAAAAAAAGATATGGTTGAATTATTAAATAATAATTACTGTGGTAAAGAAGAAAGCAATATATGTTATTTTACTAGAACATATCATATTACTAATATAGCAGAAACTGATGATAAAGATTTTGTTAATGTTACTTTAAAATCTAATAAAGGAGAAGTTGCTACTGTAAGAATAAATAATTCTAATGATCTAAAGGCTGGTTTGATATATAAATTTAAATTTAGTACATATAAAAGCTTTGATGATAACATAGAAAACATTTTTAATAATTCTACTTTAATAGATATGAAAGAAAGTAATGAGTTAAGTAATGAATCAATAAACGAGAAGATTTGTGTTAATAAATAATTTTTAATTTATAAATTACTGGATATGAAATAGAATAAAAACTCACTATAGAGTGAGCTTTTTATAAGAATTGTTTTAGTTTTTCAACGGCATCTTCTTGCATATCAACATATTCTTTTAATAAGTTATGAACATCTTTTTCAGTATTATTGTTATTTAGTAATCTTCTTCCTTCAATAATACCCATATTAGTTCCTTGTAATAGTAGTTCAGCTATTTTAGAGGTACTATCATCCATCATAGTACGCATTTCAATACCATACCAAGTCATTACTTTATTCATAGTACTAGTTTCATGTGGTTCTTTATTAGCATACTCAGGATATAACTTACTTATTTTACTTAAGATTTCTTTATATTTTTGACCTTGTTTTTCTAATACTTCTCTTAATTTTTTATCCGTTACTTTTTCTAAAATGAAGTAGATAGCATCTCGCCCCATACAAGCGCCTTTATTGAGTTCATCTAAAACATCTTTTTCTTCTTTGTCTTTCATATTCTTTTCTCCTTTATCTTTATTGTGGGAAGAAAGAATATTTTTTATACAAATTTAATAAAAAAGGTGATACTTATCACCTAATCAATTATTCTTTTAATTGAACTTATTTTAAATTCAACATCTTTTATAACACTATCACAATAAGAACATTTACTACCTTCTAAATTAGCGCCACAGTTTGGACATTTAGTAATTGGTTTTCTTTCAAAGTCTTTTCTAAAAGTAATATCAAATTTTTCATTAACTTGGGTTTCTTTATTACCACTAATTACATAACCATTTTTATCTAAAGTATAGTTAATATAAGATACTTCAATCATAAGAGATGCTACTTGTTTAGAAATAGTACTATCTATTTCATATAATATAACATTTACTCTTTGAATATTATTAATTACTCTTTTCTTACCTACTTTTAAATCTAAACTAATACCAGTATGATAGTTATTATATATCTGACTAGTACTAAGCATTTTCATTGTATTATAATCTAAATTATTATAGGCGGTTTCAAACTTATAAAAGATGTCATAGAAATAATTTTTTAAAGCATTAATATCATCAGTATTAAAGTCTTTTAATTCGCCTTTAGTTACATCAATATAAATATTCTTTTTACCATCTATGGTATCACTAGAAGATTTAATAACATTATTTTTAAAATAATTTTTTATCTCTATTCTTTTAAAACTATTAGCTATTGTAATAGCAATTAACATTATACAAAAAACAGAAAAACCCATTCCAAATAACCAGAAAGAAATAGCTAAATATAATTCAGTATATCCATTAAATGTCATATAAACACCTCTTTGATATCTTGCTAATTTAAGTTTAGCATAATTTCCCATAATTTTGAATTCTATTCCGTGAGTTTTGACATTTTCATTCCGTGAAATTTAACAAATTCATTCCGTGACTTTTATAACCCCACTTATAACCCCACTTTTTAAAATCCTTTGTTTTCAAAAAATAAGAAGAAGCTAGGAATTACCTATAATCAAGACTATAATTCTAATTACATTTATAACCCCATTTATTACCCCATTCAAGTTTTTTATGGTAGTTGTAAATGTTTATTGAGATGTTTCAACAATAATATTTATACAAGCTTATTTATTCGATAGCATCAATTACCTCTTCTTTACTTACTAAATATCCATCGTAAAAATAAGCAATATTATTGTAGGTAAAAGAAGCATAATTAAGCAGACTATGTCTTGAATTAAATGGGTTATAGTAATAAGCTATAGCATTTACTTTATTAAGTTTTATTTCGATTGGTTTTGTTTCTACACAAGTGGCATAATGATCATACAAATTACCGAATTTCTCTTTTACTTCAGATGATGCATATGGAGTCATAAAAGATATATATAAACTTAGATGTTTTCCTTTAAGCCATCCTTCATAATTATCTTTATTACTATCAAATCCTTCTCTTTTGCTATTCTCTGCTGAATAATCAACATAATCGTCTATTAATATTTCAACTGATTCTATTTTTCCATCAGCATTTCTTTTAATATCACATTCATTCACTACACTACTTTTATCAATATTATCAGCAAATTGAATATCTAAGGCGTTTTCAATATCTGCTAATGTCATGCCTTGACTAATTTCATAAGTACCATCATCTTTTATTTCGACTGGATCTTTTAAAACTACTCCTTGATGATAATCGCCATATTCATCAATGCTTTTATTAAATGTAGTAGTACTCATGTAGATAGCTGCAAATACTATTGAACAACTAATAAATGATACTAATAAAATAAGAGATATAGTATAAGCTAATTTAGGTATTCTTCTAAACTTTGTTTCTTTTTTGTTAATTGTCTTATTTAAAATTCTTTGTTTTAAATTATCTGATGTTTTTAAATTGTCATAGAAAGTAAATGTTTTATTACTTTTCATTATTGTCATCCTCCAATATATTTTTTATTTTTTCTCTACCTCTAGAAAGTATTGATTTTACATTTGAAGTGCTTAATTTTAGGATTTCAGCTATTTCGTCAATCTTGTAACCATCATAGTAATATAAATAAATAACATTACGATGTTTTAATGGTAATTTTAATAAAGCTGTGGTTAGTTCATCATCTTTAAGGGAAGTAGTTATATCAAGTTCATTTTGAAGTATTTCATCATTTAAGATAACTCTTTTATGCCATATATTCTTAAAGATATTTTTGCTTTCATTAGCTGTTACTTTAAGTAACCATTTCTTATTAAATTCTTTTGTAGAATCCTTTTTTAGTTCTTGAAATAACTTGATATAAACTGATTGAACTATATCTTCAGCTTCATAGATATTTTTAGTAAAGTTGAAAGCTAGTTTTAAGACATCGTTGGAATATGAATTATATAGTTCAAGGAACTTCTTATTTATCTCCTCCATCAAATCACCTCTTAAAAGTACTTTCGTATATATAACAATTTAAAAGTTTAAAAAGTTACAATTTTTGATGTATTTATTTTAATTATCAAAACTTTATTCCGAAAAGTCAAAAAAATTTGCTTTTTTCGGAATATCAATATAACATATAATTAGCTACAAAGAGATAAATATTTAAAAATATAATTTAAAGGAAGTGTTTTATATGATTTGTCCTTATTGTAATACAGCAATGGAAAAAGGGAAAATTCAAGTAAATGATAGTTTATATTGGACACCAATGGAAGAAAATAGAATAGCTGTGTCAACTTGGTCAAAAACTAAGAATAGTAAAAAAATTGCCAAATGGAATTGGTTACTTTTACAAAGTACAGTTAATGCTGATTATTGTAAGAAATGTAAAAAGATTATTATAAATGTGGAAGATATGAGTGAAGAATGATTATCTTTTTTTATTTAATAAAATTATAAAAAATATTTATATAAGTTTTATTGTTTTGTATGTTATTCAGTGTTAGAATACATTTGAGGAAAAGACGCATGATATTTAAGTAATGGAGGTGAAGTAGATGTTTAAATTAGTATCAAAATATAAACCAAGTGGTGATCAACCGAAAGCTATCGATGAGTTAGTTAAAGGTATTAACGAAGGCAAGAAAGAGCAGGTTTTACTGGGTGCAACTGGTACTGGTAAAACTTTTACAATCGCTAATGTTATTGCAAAAGTTAATAAACCTACTTTAGTTTTGGCTCATAATAAGACCTTAGCTGGTCAACTTTATGCAGAGTTTAAAGAATTGTTTCCTGAGAATCATGTTGAGTACTTTGTATCTTATTATGATTATTATCAACCAGAAGCTTATGTACCACAAAGTGATACTTATATTGAAAAAGATGCCTCTATTAATGATGAAATAGATGAACTTAGACATGGAGCTACTAGTGCTTTAATTAATAACCGTGATGTTATAGTTGTTGCGTCAGTATCTTGTATATATGGTATTGGCGAAAAAGAAGAATATGAAAAGATGATGCTTACTTTAAATGTAGGCGATACGATAAAAAGAAATGATATTATTAATAAATTAATTGATATGACTTATGAAAGAAGTGATTTGGATTTTCATCGTGGAACTTTTAGAGTACGTGGAGATTCAATTGATATAATACCAGTTAATGAGAAATCACATGGGATAAAGATAGAATTATTTGGAGATGAAGTTGATCGTATTACAACATTTGATCCCTTAACAGGGGTTGTTATAGCTAATAAGAAAACAATTAGTATCTTCCCTGCTTCTCACTTTGTAACTGGTCCAGATAAGTTACAAGAAGCAATAAGACGTATTGAAGCTGAACTTAAAGATAGATTAGAAGTATTACATAACAATAATAAGTTAATTGAAGAACAGAGATTAAAAGAAAGAACTAATTATGATTTAGAGATGCTTAAAGAAACAGGTTTTTGTAGTGGTGTTGAAAATTATTCAAGACATTTAGCTTTAAGAGGTGAAGGTGAAACACCATCTTGTTTAATTGATTTCTTTCCTGATGACTTTTTATTAGTTGTTGATGAATCACATGTTACATTACCACAGGTTAGAGGGATGTATAATGGAGACAGGATGCGTAAACAAACTTTGGTTGATTATGGCTTTAGATTACCTAGTGCTTTAGATAATCGTCCTTTAAAGTATGATGAGTTTGAAAGTAAGATAAATCAAGCAATATATATTTCAGCAACACCAGGTGATTATGAGTTAGAGAAGACTAATCAACAATATGTTGAACAGATAATAAGACCAACAGGTTTACTTGATCCAACAATAGAAGTTAAACCGACTGAAGGACAAATAGATGATATTATTGAACAAATTAATATTAGAAAAGAAAAGAATGAAAGAGTCTTAATTACAACATTAACAATTAGAATGGCTGAAGAATTAACTAATTACTTAAAAGATGTTGGTATAAAGGTAGCTTATCTACATAATGAAGTTAAGACTTTAGAAAGACTTAAGATTATTCAAGAGTTAAGAATGGGTAAATATGATGTTGTAGTAGGTATTAACTTACTTAGAGAAGGTATTGATATACCAGAAGTTAGTTTAATATGTATTATGGACGCTGATAAACAAGGTTTCTTAAGAAGTAGTCGTAGTTTAATTCAAACAATTGGTAGATGTGCGAGAAATGAAAATGGCCATGTAATTATGTATGGTGATATTATAAGTGAAGCGATGGAAGAAGCCATTACCGAAACTGCTCGTCGTCGTAAGATACAAGAAGAATATAATAAAGAACATGGTATTGTACCAAAGACAATTATTAAAGAAATAAGAGAAGTTGTTAGTAATGTGGTTGAAGATACTAAGGGTACGAAAGATAAACCTAAGATGAGTAAGAAAGATAAAGAAGCATTACTAATTAAGATTGAAGAAGAAATGAAAGAGGCAGCTAAACAATTAGATTTTGAAAGAGCTATGGAATTAAGAGATATCTTATTTGAAATGAAGAGCGAATAAAAGAAGGTTACAAATTAATGTAACCTTTTAGTTGTTTATAATTTTTTAGTTTCTATTTTATTTATTAAAGACGGTAAAAAGATAATACTTTTAATATTATATGTAGTAGATATATTTTTTTCGATTCCATATCTGGCATGAATAAAAGTTACATTTGCTTCATTTGATGCTTCTAAATCTTTTTTAGTATCTCCAACATAATAACCATTCTTTTGATTATTTCTTTTAAGTAATAGTTTTATAGCTTCACTTTTGGTAATATTATAACTTGCAGCACCAATAAAATCTTTAAAATACTGTTTTAAATTGGATGTTTCAAGAAATATTTTAGCATATTCATCATTGTTATTAGTAACAATACCTAAAGGATATTTTTGACTTAGTTTTTTGATAGTACTCTTCATCCCTAAATAAAATTTAGTTTGGCCTTCACCTAATAGTTTTATTGTTTCGTTATTTATTTGCTTTAAGATTGCTTCTCTTTTTTCTTTTTCGATATTGGGCATATAATGGTAAGCATTTTCACTTAGTGATAAGCCCATACCTGTTTTTACTGTTTCCTTACTTATTTTATTTATATCATTTATATTAGATGTAATATTAATTGTAGCTTGATATGTAGCATCTATTGTATCCCATAATGTTCCATCTAAATCAAATATTATCATAGTTTTAACCTACTTTCTTTAGTATTAGTTCTCACTAATAATTTTTTTTAGTATATTTTTTTAACTTACATAAAATGATATTTATCTATAATCCATTTAATATCTTCAATAGATTTATCGATATTAAATCGACCATTACCTATAGGGTAATAGATAGAATAACAATCATACGTTTTATTGTTTATTTCTTTAGTAAATAATTGTTTACGGGATTTAGAAACAGATATTTTATTATTTAGAACAATAGAACTTACTTGATTACCAAAAAGAACGATAACTTTAGGATTTATTATAGATATTTCTTTTTCTAATAAATGAAGATATTTTTTATAGACTTCATCTGGTAGTTCCCTAGCATCTATTTGTGTACATTTACCTAAGTTAGTAATAAAGATATGATGATTAGTAATATCTTTATATACTTTATCAGCGAACTCTGGAGTCCATTCACTACTCTTTAACTCTTTTATTTTAGTATAGGTTTCTTTAGTAATAAGATTTAAGGGACAAAATAAATCCCAAATATTTTTAGTACCTATCCAAGGAGATTTGCGACCATGCCAATCTTTACTAGAGGCGATATTACGACCAGTGGGATTCATGAAAACAAAACAGATATTAGGGTTATTAGAACATCCACCATTATAAATAGAATCTAATTCTTTAGCACCATATTTTCTTTGTAATTTATCATATTCTTTATTAAGTTCTTCTAACTGCATATATTTTCACCATTTTTATTTTATCATACTATCCCAAATAATTAGACTTTTTCTCATATTTATGGTATCCTATTGCAAGTTTGGGCTTGAAGGGGGTTAATATATGAATGAACAAATAGCAGAAATATTAAGACAAGTACAATTTGATTGGCCGAAAGACTATATCATTCGTTTTTTGTATGTTAAATTAGCTCCCCTATTTCAAAGAGATTTAGATTACTTTTTAGCTAGTGATGAAGAAAAATTAAGACAATTTAATCAAGGATTTATTAATAAAGCACCTTATATAGTTTGTGCTACTATTTCTGATTTTTATGTAGAAATATTTAAAAAGTTTGGGATTAAAGCCGAAAGAGTTAAAGCTAATAGTGCTAAGATACCTTTATTTGCTATAGTAGTAGAAGGCGATAAAGGATTATATTTCTTAGATCCATTAGGTGATTTATTCCGTAATCAATATGGTTTAAGACCTAATTATTTTGGGAAGATACCTAGATATAAAACAATAAATAGTAGTCATCCCAATTTAGTTAATTTAGAACATGCTTATATTGATACAATAGATAGTGCATTAGGATTACAGACTTTATATGATGCCTTACATGGTTTAATGAATCATTTACATACAAAGTTAGCTTCAAGAAATTCTGCTTATGACTTTTTTGGCTTAGATAGAAATAGTACTTTTAATTTAACACAAAGAAAGTTACAATTTTATAATGATAAGTTAATTAACATTGGAAATGTTAAAGGCCCTTTTGAAAGAGCTTTATTATATGCTTATCTTAATGGTAAATTATTAGATCGTCGTGAAAGACAAAATATGGTAGTTAAAATTAATGAAGATAGAGATGATCCTTTTTTAAGAATTCAAGTTAAACGAGGAGATAATGAAGCAAGTTATCAAGAATGTTTTGAAGATAATAAATATGTTTTAAAAAGAATGTCATAAGAGGAATTATGAATTATATAGATTTTCCAAAAGAAGAATATTCTAGTTACATAGAAAGACTTAATAATAAGTTAAATATTTATACAACTAGAGTATCTTTAGAAGTTAATAAGTATATAGTTAATAACATATATAATTCACCTTTTGGTTTATTAAAAGTAGTAGAAATAAAACATTATGATAAATTAAAGGAACATCCTTTTATAAATGAATTATCTAAAAAACAAATAAATGATATTAATAAATATATTAAAGATAATGGATTTGATTTAATTGAACTTAAGAAAATATAATACCAAGATTACTTGGTATTTTTTGTAACCATTATTATTTAAGAACATATAATATATTAAGAATAGTTATTTAAATAAAATAAACTATTTATTCATTTTAATCTTTCAAATAGTGTTAATGCTTTTTTGAAAGGAGAATAAAATGAAAAATAAAAAATATTTTATAATATTTATCTTGTTATTAGCTATATCAATAATGAGTTTTGGTTATGCAATGTTAACAACTAAGATATATATTGTTGGAACAGCTAATATTGAAGGAATTTGGGATATAAGAATTACTAATGTTAAAATATTAAGTACGAGTAATAATCTTAAAACAAGTTTACCAACTTATAATAATACTTATATTAATTTTAATACTGAGTTAACTAAACCAGGAGATGAAATTAAATATCAAGTAACAATAGCTAATCAAGGAAATATAAAAGCTCAATTAAATAATGTTTTATTTAAAAGTGAAGTAAATGATGAAGAATGTCCAATAATATTTGAAACAAGTGAGATTGCTAAATACTTAGATGTTGGCGAAGAAACGACATTTATTATTACAATTAAATATGATGATAAAATAATAGATAATCCACAAATAACAACAAATAAATTAACAGGATTTATTGAATATGTTCAAAGTTAAAAATATATTAAAGCCATATATTGGAAAGATATCTAATATATTTTTTATAATTAAAGATAATCTTTTATTCATAATACTATTATTAAATATATTAACAACTATTTATTTTAATAAAATTAATATTTATATCTCATTATTAACCCTTTTATATATTTTATTATTTAAAAGAAATAGGTTTAAGAAAATTAATTATAAAGATAGTGTAATGATTTTATTAGTAGTTATTGTTTATATTTTTATTAATTATGTTTTAGGAATTAAATTTGGTTTTTTAGTAAATCCTTTAAAGATAGATTATGTTACATATATAATCTTTATAATTATTTTAGAATTAAGTAAATATATTTTAATTAATGAAAAGAAAAAGATTATTAATATTTTAATAATTATTATATTTATATTATGGGAAATTAATTTTAGTTATTTAATGATAATATTAGATAGTAAGAAATTATTATTTATATACTTATTATCTTATATAATACCTATTATATTTAAAAATATATTAATTAGTTATATAGAAATAAAGAGTTCTTTTATAAGTGTTTTAATCTTTATTATAGTTAATAGTCTTTATTTAATATTTCCAATGTATCCGAATGTTAATTGGTTAACTAATTGTATGTTAAAGATAATAGAATTATTTATGATATATTATTTATTTAAGAAAACAAAAGAAAAAGACAGGAAAAATTCTTTTGTACTAATAAGTTATGCATTAACATTTATTTTTGCTACTTTGTTAGTTTGTTTTATGTTAGGGTTATTTAAATATAAACCAATAACTATTCTTTCTAATAGTATGTCTCCTAGTATAGATAGAGGAGATGTAATTATTTATAAACAACTAAATAAAAATGATATAAACAATCTTCCTTTAAATTCAATTATTGTCTTTGATGATAATAATAGATTATTAATACATAGAATTACTTCTAAAAAGATAATTAATAATATAACATATTATGAAACGAAGGGTGATAATAATATAGATAGTGATAGTAAGATACCTAGTTATAAAGTAGTAGGTATATATAAGTTTAAAGTAAAATATTTAGGTTATCCTTCTATTTGGTTATATGAATTTTTTAATTAATAGTAAAACTACTTACGTTTGGGTAAGTAGTTTTATTATTTATTTAATAGTTTTAAAGATAAATCAGATACTTCTTTAACTTCTTCTTTAGCTAATAAGTACTCAGCTGGAACATCTATTAAACATAGATTATCTTTTAAGATACTTTCAGCATGGTATGAGACATAACCTTGACTATCTTCAGCAATTGTTGTACTTAGATCTTGACGAGTCCAACTCTTATCACCATTTAAAGTAATAGTATGATGATCTTTAGTAATAACAAATTGAGATAATTTACCATTAGTTAAAGCTATTTTATTTGTTACTATTTCTTCTTCATCTTGTTTTTTAACTTCTGTAATAGTTAGTTCTTTGAAAGAACTTACATCACATAACATGCAACTTTGAATCATACTAAACATCGAATCAGTTTGATGAGGTAATCTAGTATTCATTAATAAAGTACGTAGTTTAACTAAATCAAAATATTCTTTTTTAGAATCATCATCAGTATTGTTTTTAGGATAATCAATATGAATAGATAATTCATAATCACCATCAACTAAATTACAAGATAAGAAGTATATACTATCATAAAACCAATATTTAACTTTAGTTTCAGGATTTACTCTAGTATAGTTAGACATTTTTAAAAAACGAGGATATTCATCCCAAGCATAGATGTAGTCATACTTAGTGATATTTTCACCTTCAGTAATAGTAAATGTTGGTCCTTCATCTAAGAAACTACCATAACGATAAACTATATCTAGATCTTTATTAGCATTTTGTAAGTGACATTTAAAGATACCTTTTTCTTCATCAAAATCACTAATAACGATAGTTTCATCTTGATCTATACCAGTTTGAATAAGTAATTTAGCAAATTCAATACTTGCTTCACGTAGTTCATCTGCTGATACTGCTTCATTTTGATCTAATTCAGTAGCTGATAAGTGTTCATGAATTTCAATACCTAAAGCACCTTTAACTTTAACAGATTTTAACATACCCATCCATTGACCTAAAGCAATTAATGAATTACGACCATCAAAAGTAA
This sequence comes from uncultured Bacilli bacterium, assembly GCA_947585595.1. GTDB lineage: Bacteria > Bacillota_I > Bacilli_A > RF39 > UBA660 > Coprovivens. The sequence continues at coordinate 52,255 of CANPXB010000003.1, read as the reverse complement.
TTTTTGGTAGATTTTCACCATTATCAAAAGTATTATCAACGATAGATACAGTAGATGTAGGTTTTATTTCTTCTTTCTTAAAACTTTTTTTAATTTTTTCTCTTAAACTCATTTTTACTAATCCTCCTAATAAATTAGTGATTTATATATTAGCACAAATTTATAAAATGTAAATATTCTTTATTCTTCTTTAGAAGGGTGTTTTTTTAAATATAATTCAGGAGTATTATGATCACCCATTCTTAGACCTCTACTCCATATATCATGAGTAATAGTTTTAGCATATTCAGGATTAAAAGCAATATTAATACTAGAGATATCTCCTTTAATAAGTCCTCTTACAACATAGTTATCTTCACCATCTAATACATATTTTTCAACAACAGCTAGATATTTAACAACATCTTTATCACCATTATTTATAGCTGGTAAGATTTGATGTCTTAAACGACGATGGGCGAACTGATAAGCTTTATTAACATCAACAAATTCACTATAATCAGCATATTGTAACATTCTTAATGGATTAATATTATCCCAATTAATTCTGGTTATAACAGGAGTTTCTTTAGTAACTGGTTTATTCTTAAAGATATGATTAGGATGACATATCATTACCGAATGATCACTTTCTAAGACACCTAATAAGTCATTTATTAAAGTTTTAGATTCTTCATCATAACCAGTTTTAGGTTCATAATGTAATGGTTTAAATTGAGGTAGATCAGCATTATCAGATAAGATATTACGATCATATAAATCACCAAAGATTTCATAATTATATAAAGTTAATAATTCTTGTGGTTGATCATGTAAATTCTGCGCCATCAAAAAATCATCTAGTAATGATGGATCATAACAAGCACTTTCTAAAGTTAGAATGAAATCAGTTAATAAATCTATGTTATCTTCTTTAAATAATGCTACTTCACCTTTTTTAGTTAATTTATATTCTTGAAAATCTTCAGGAATATAATCATCATTCCATATAACTGTAAGATAACCATCTTTTAATAATTCTTCAAGATAAGATATTTCTAGACCACTAAAATAGTTTTCTTTCTTTTCAACAGGAATAGATGGATATTCTCTTATCTTACGCATTATAAAGTTTTTAATATTTAATGAAGCTAGATACTTTCTTATTTTATCTCCTTGATAGTTATCTAATTTTTCTCTTAAAGTAAAATAACCACACATAGTATTATCTAAACTTAAACCTTCTTTAAGAGATACATTTCCATCTTCAATAGTTATGTAACGACCTATATCAATAATTGGACCATCACTTAAAGTAACACCACTTAAACCTAATCCTCCACTTAATAAAGTTAAACCAACATAATCTATTTTTTCAAATTTAACTAAAGCTCCAGCAATTAACTGTTCAAAACGAGCATCTTTTTTATCTCTCATACCAAAATCTCCTTAAGTATCAATTATCTTATCATAAATTATTAACAAATAAAAGAAAGATTTATTCATCTTTCTTCTTAAACTTTAAATTAATAGTTTCTTGTGTAGTTTTTAAAATATCTTCTTCAGGTATACCATTATCTAATAGTAGTTCAATGTGTTTAGCTAATTCAGCTAAACTAACTTTAATCGAATCATTTTGTAATAATTTTTTATCTTCTTGCATATCTTGGAAATCAATTACAACAGTATTAGAGGGAATATCACTTAAACGATGATAAGAATAAGTTTTAATATCACTAATAAGTTCACCAATTTGAAAGATATGGCCTTGATAATTTAAATAATAAATATAACTACCTTCTACTTCATCAGGAGCAATATAAGATTTATCAGCATATAATCTAATAGCTTCAAATAAATATCTTAATCTTTGAATATTAATTAGATCTTGTTCTCTATAATTAACTACAATATTATCATCAGTTAAAGATGGAACTTGATTAGAAAAACTAACTAACCAGTTAAGATAATCATTAGAACTTAAGACTTTATGAATTTCAATAGTATTATTTCTGACTTTTTGACAATATTCGACAAACCATTTTTCATGATTTTCATTATCTTTTTTATATATAGGTTCAACCATATAATTTCACCACGGATTTAATTTTAGCACAAATAAAGAGAAATGCAAATTTAAGATTGATTTGCTTTTAAAGAAAATTTAGATATAATATGACATGTGATATAAATGAAAGAAAGAAATGTATTAAATATTAAAAAAGATGTAGTTATAGGACAGGGTTCAGAGGCTAAGATATATCGAGTTCCTGAAGGTGTTTATAAAGAGTTTATTAAAGATGTTAATGATGATAAAAGAGCATGTAAGAAAAGAAAATTATTATACTTAGAACAATTAGAACATTTAAAGAAGTATTATCCTCATATTTATTATTTAGTCATATCTTCGATTCAAAGAAGAAATATTATAGATGGTTATGTTATGGAAGATGTAATTGGGTATTATTTAAATGAAATAGAGTTTTCTTTTGAAGAGAAGATTGTTGTTTTAAAACTAATTAGAGCAATATTAGAAGAGTTTAATAAAGAAGATATTATTTATCATGATTTAAGATCACCTAATATTAAAATGACTCCTGATAGAAATATTGTCTTTTTAGATATTGATAGTATTACAACAACAGAACATCCTTATTTAGATGTTATTCCTTCACAATTAGAAATATATATGATGAAGGGTGGTAAACACGGACTTAATGCTCAATTAGCAATGTTTAATAAGTTTACTAATGCTTTTTTACAAGATGATTATTATCAAAAAAGAGTTGTCTTAGATAAAGAGGGAATGGTTTTGATGAAAGGTTTAATTAATGCTATACCTGATTCAGCATTTGATCATGAGTATTTATATGAACATATTAAAAAGATTTAATAGTTAGAAGTGATATTATGCAAACAAGAAGTATTATAGGTATCCATAAAGGTGATGTAAAAGGAACTGGTTCAGAAGCTAATGTATATGATATGAAAGATGGATACTATAAAAAGTTTAAATGTTTTGTATCTAAAGATGAACGGATAGGTAAAAGAAGAAAATTACTATACTTAGAACAATTTGAACATTTAAAAAAGTATTATCCTAAAATATATTATTTAGTAAGTTCTTGGTTTTCTAGAAGAAGAATTAAAGGTTATGTAATGGAACCAGTATTTGGTCATCATATTAATAGTGATAAGTTTTCTTTTGAAGAGAAAATATTTTTACTTAGTTTACTTAGAAGAATTATTGAAAGTTTTAATGAAGTAGGTATTTATTATCATGATATTAGAATACCTAATTTAGTAGTAAAAGAGGAAAAAGATATCGTTTTATTAGATATAGATAGTATTGTAACTAAAGATGATATAGAAATGGATGTTGTACCTTGTGCTTTAAAAGATTATATGAGTGTTGGAGGTACTATAGGTATTGGAGCTCAAACAATTATGTTTAATAATTTAACTGGTAAAGTATTAAGAAGTGAAATAGAAGATGATGATCATTTTATAATAGATAAAGAGGGAAGAAAAATAGAAAATGATATGGCTTTAGATAAAGTTGATTGTGCTGCAGATCATGAATATTTTTATGAACATATAAAAAGACTAAAATAAATTAAATTTAGTCTTTTTTTTAAATATCTTTATATTCGTTATGATAAAAGTTCCAAAAAGTTAATACTGTTTCAGTTGCATCGCTATTTAGTAAATCTTCATATTTATAAAATTCATAACCAAGTGATTTACCTTCTTCATTATTAGCTAAGTTACCACCGAGATAAGTACATTTATATAATAAAAATAACCAATTAACATAAGAATCAGTACGACGATCAAATTTATTAATTAAGAAAGCACCGGCAAAGTAATCGATATTTATTTTAGCTTCATCCCCTACTTCTTCTTTTATTTCTCTTAATAGAGCTTCTCTAAAATTTTTATCAGTTTCTTCGTAAGCACCACCAATATCTTCTAATTTATATTGTTCATCACGAGATTTGGGTCCTCTTCTTTGTAAAAGAATTTCATTATCTTTATTAACAATTAAAGCAATGACAGCTGGACGATATTCAGGAATTTCGATTTTATTTTCTTTTAAATATTTTGCTAATTCTTTTGGAGTATTAACTTCATCAGTAAATAAACAAGCCATATAATCACCAATTCTTATTATACAAAAATAGATTAGATGAGTGAAGTCTAATCTATTTTAATTTACCTTTATACATATCTTGGAAGATACCTTTTTCTTTAATTAAGTTATGATATCTACCTACTTGAACTATTTCGCCTTTATCAAAGACTAAAATACGATCACAGTTTTCTAAAGTACTTAAACGGTGAGCAATGGATAAAATAGTGGTATTATTTTCTTTTTGTAATAATTCGATTTCATGTTGAATATTTCTTTCAGATGTATTATCTAAAGCAGATGTTGCTTCATCTAAGATAAGTATTTTTGGTTTACGTAAGAAGATTCTAGCAATAGCAATTCTTTGTCTTTGACCACCTGATAAGTTATTTCCACCTTCAGATATTTGAGAATCATATCCTTCTGGTAAAGATTCAATATAATCAGCAATATGAGCTTTCTTTGCAGCAGCTTTAATTTCATCTAAAGTATATTCTTTATCACTACCATAACAAATATTTTCTTTAATAGTTCCAGCAATTAAGAATGGACTTTGAGGTACTAAAGCCATAATGTTAGAAATATCAGATCTTGATAAACTATTAATATCTTTATTATCAACAATGATATGACCAGTTCCTTCTTCAAGACGAGTTATAACTTTAATTAAAGTTGATTTACCACAACCAGAAGGACCAGCGATACCAATAAATTCACCCAGTTTAATTTCTAAGTTTAAATTATTAATAACTAATTTATTACTATTAGCATATTTAAAGTTTAAATTCTTTATATCAATAATTGGTTCAATATTAACTTTCTTTTTATTAAAAACATTTTTATATGAGAAGTCTTTGTCTAATTCAATAATTCTAAAGTAATCATCAGCTAAGACTTTAGATTCAGATAATTCATCTAAGATTCGATGTAATTCTCTTAATGGGGTTGTTAATTGGGTAAAACATAAATATGAAGTTAATACAGTACCAACACTTATAATATGTTCACCAGCTAAGTAAGCAGAAATACCAATTACTAAGACAGTAAAGACAGCTTCGTTAACAAATTTTAAACAATCATAGAAAGACATAGCTTTATGATGTTTCATTTCTTTACTACGTAAGTATTCTGACTTATCATCAAATCTTTTTACTTCTCTTTCAGCACTATCAGTAACCCTTATGACTTCAATACCATTTATTAATTCAACCATAACACCATCCATGTTAGATTTTTCTTCCATTAATTCAACACGAATTCCTTTTTGGGATCTAATTTGAATTAGAACAATAAAGATACCGATTGGCATTACTAGTAACATAATTAGAGCTAAGTAAACAGGTAATTTAGTAAAGATGACAATGATAGCAGCTAAACCATTAAAGATAGCGGGAGCAAAATCCATAAACATTAATTTAAGTAAACGAACTGTTCCCTCTAAACTACGATTTAATCGACCATGAATATTACCAGTCATATTCTTTTTAAAGTAATCAAGTGGGGCATGTAATAAAGATGAGATAGCTTTAGTACGGGCTTCTTTTTCACAACGAGTACAAGTATCTTCAACAATTAAACGTCTGACTATTTTAATTATTTCATTAAAGACAGTAACAACTAAAATGAAACCTAAAAATGGTATAACAGCAATAAAAGATAATTCTGTTTGAGATAAAATATCATCTGTTAAATGACCAATAGCTAATGGTAATAACTGACTTAATAAAGCAGATACAATCATGATAAAAATAATTAATATAAAATTAATTTTTTGTTTTTTAGATAACATTTTATATAGTTTTTTAAATATTGATTCTTTCTTCTTCATTTTATCAACCCCTAAGTACTAGTTTATTTTATCATTATGATTGATATATGACAAATTTAAGTCCAAAAAAAAGATTAGTTATATCTCCTATTGTTAACTAATCTTTATAGTTTTAGCTTAGTGATTCAACAAATTCAATGACTTGTTCTTTATCTATTATATAATACACTATCATATAACCTATATCATCATAAACGAAATAAGCTGGAACATGTTGAATGGGACCTGGTATTCTATCTATTCTTTGAACACTTGGATCATCATAGAAATATACATCGATACCATTCTTGGTAGTTATTTTTTCATAGTTATAATCTTTACAGTCATATTTATATAAGAATGGATGTTCATTAATGAATTCTTCTGAAGCATTAGGTGTAAGGGCTTTTACTAGCATATGCATTGAAGCAGGCGATGTTCTATATATTCCCAATAGTGTAAACGTAGAAATTTTATTGCCTTCTCTTTCGACGTTCACAACTCTGTATCCATCATATAAATCTTCGTTACTTAATATATGAACACCTAGTTCTTTTTCTATATCTTCAACACTAATTTTTTTTATCGGGTCTTTTTCGATTTGTGAATCGACATTTACGTGATAATTAATTGGTATTTCAGCACTACATGAATAAACGTCCTCACCTGTTTCAGATTCTTCAGCAGGCTTTTCTAAAGTTTTATTGATTAAATATTTTTGAACAACATTTTCTAGAGTTTTAGCTGAAACATAACTGATACCAATTATGGCTATAGCAAAGATGAAACATGAAGCACTTAAACAAATTCTAAATAATAAACTTCTTTTAACTTTAACTTTATTAACTGTATTATCCATTATCGAATTTTTTAACTTTTTACTTGCTTTAATATTTGAATAAAAGTCATTGTATTCTTTTTTAAAGTCAGTCATTCTCTTTCTCCTTTTCTAATTTTAAAATTTTTCTTCCTCTTGATAATAATTGTCTTATTGTAGTTTCTTTCATTTTTAATATTTTAGCGACTTCCTTAGTACTATAACCATAGTAATAATATAAATGGAAGACAAGACGATATTTTTTAGGAAGTTTTAATAAATAATATTTAAATTCATTATCATCTTTAGGTTCATCTTCGATATCAATATCTCTATCCCCTAAAGGATTAATTCTTTGGTGCCAGATGTTTTTAAATAAGTCTTTACATTCATTAACTGTTGTAACAATTAACCATTTATGAACTTCTTTTTCATCTTTATTTATCTTATCGATATTTTTAAAGAATTTCATAAAGACACGTTGGGTTATATCATCGGAATCAAAACGATTATGGGTATAGCTATATGATAAGCGATAAATATCATCGATATATAAATTAAATATTTTTATAAACCATTCATTTTGCATATCTTTCTCCTTCCGTATATATAACGATTTGTTTTAGTTAAATGTGACATAAATAAAAAAAATAGATATATCTATATTATAGATTATCTATTCTTTCTAGTAATTTATTAATACTATGATACCAAGTAAAGATGGCTTTTTTACGTTCTTTATATTTTTCTAATTCATCTTTGTTTATATTTGGTTTAGTCATATATCTAGAGATACATCTTTCATAACAGGTATTAGCTGAAGTACGCATGATAATTATTTCGCCTTTTAATAAAGATAAATCTTTTATGTTACGATATTGAGCACTGTCAATAACTATGTATTTATCAACATCTTTAAAGTAATTAAGTATATCTTGATAACAGGTATCAAATTCTTCAATTAGATTTGGTAGTTTACCATACTTAGTTATAAACATGTTTCTTAAGTTAGCAATAGTTTCATTACAAGGCTTATCACTAAAGAGAATATCAGTATCAATTATTAAATAATTATCATCTAAAGACTTGGTATAATATGATTTACCACTACCTGATTCACCAGTTAAATTAATTATTTTATCTTTAGTTATTACTTTACGATATGGTTCTTTATCAATGAATCTAGTTATTAGTAAATCTGATTTTATTTCATTTAAGTATTCTTCTATTTCTTCAACTAAAGAAATATCTTGACGATCATTGTTACCACCATGAGAAATAAAATTATGCCATTCATCTAAGACTGTATCAATATTATCTTTATTTACTTTATCTTTTAAGATAGCTAAAGCAGTGTTTTTGTAATTCATAACACTTACAGCTGCTAGAGCTTTATAATATGATTTTTCAGGTATATTAGATATTTGATATAGATGAAGAGCTACGTTATCATTAACGGGTCTAGGATTACTAATAATTATTTTGTTAGCACGATAAACGGTTGTTGCTCCTTCTAATTTAACAGTTTCAGCGTCATCAGGAATGGTAACATCATACATAGTATCACCACGATGTAACCATCTTATTAGTGAGTCTTCCGTAGTATAGTTAAAGCCACCCATTTCTTCGGGAGTCTTACCTTCTTTATTCCAAGTGTTAGCGATAGTTATATCATTTATATTATATTTAAAATCACTTTTAGCACCTGATGTGGTACCAAACATTACCTTACAATACTTTGTCATAATACCTCCTAATAACAAATTGTTAAAGTACGATGATAATTCTTAGTCATCTTACTCTTATCTTGACCCATTAACCAGATTAAATCATTAATATCCATACGAGAAACTTTACCATCTAATTTATGATATATATAATCAATAACAGCTATAGTTAAAGCACGAATTTCTACTTCCATAGCACTATCTTTAGGTAGTTCTTTTTTATTATCAACTAGGCCAGCTAATTCTTCATTAAATTCTAACATGCCATAACATCTCATTACTTGAGGGATTTTATAATCAGCACAACCTAGTAAATGAGAATAGTTAACTTTTTCATGACCACATATTTTTTTAATATGTAAGATATCAGAAGTAATTAGTTGAGCTCTTTTATAGAAAGATATTTCATGATCTTCATACATGCTTGTATCTTTAAAGAAAGTAAAATTATTTATTAGATAATTTAGTAAGGTTATATCATCATTCATATCTTTTATTTCTTGATAGAAATTATGATTATCTAAGTAAGTATATACTTCTTTTAAACATTCATATCTTTCTTTAAGTAATGGGATTTCAATATTACCTTTTAAGAATTCTTTAAATTCAGCATATGTCATTTTAAAGGTTTTATCTTCTTTAAACTTATTAATTATTAAATACATAATGGCATATGAACCATCTAAAGTTTTATTATCTACTTTAATTTCCCATTTAGGGTCACCCCAGAAACAGTAATCACCTATTGAATGAAAAATAAGTAAGAAAGTAAATAAATCTTCGTAGGTTAAATCTAAAATACCATAGGGATTGTTATCTAACCAAAAACTTACTTTAGTAAAATCAATATTATTTATTTGTTTATCTATTTCTTCATAATTTACTTTGACATACTTTGAATGATCTTTAACATAAGATATAGAAGTTTGTATATTAGCAAGAATATTCATTTAATCACATCCTAATTAAACAATACCACTTTAAATAAAGTTAGGCAAATAAAAATGCTTAATAAATTAAGCATCTTGATGATATGTTATAAAATTATCAATTCCATCTCTTTGATCTAATTCTTGATCTTTAAAGATTGAATCACTAATTATTTTATAATATTTTTTCTTTTCATCAGACATATTAGCTCTTTCACGTAATGAACCATCAATACCTAAATCACTCATTAAAGATATTTTATCTTGACGACCTAATAAACTTAAGAATTTATCTACTTCACCATCTTCATAAGCTTTTAAGAAATTATTTTTTCTTTCTTCATTTAAAGCTTTATTAGCATTACTGATACGAATAGCTATTTCATCATAATTATTTTCTAAAGCCATTAAATATAAACCTACTCTAATAGATTCATTTAAAGATGATAATTCTTTACAGATTTGTTCAACATCATAGTTCATATATACTATTTCTTTTAAGATATCATTCATTGCATTTATAACATCTTTACTAAATAGTTTATTCACGATTGTCTTTGCCATAAAATACCCTCTTATTCTTGTTTTATTATAACATAATTTATTAATATTAAAAAGACAGTTTAAGCTGTCTTTTCAAATTGACTATTATATAGTTTTTCGTAGAAGCCACCTTGAGCCATTAGTTCATCATGAGTACCTTGTTCAATGATATTACCTTCATTCATAACAAGAATTAGATCAGCATTTTTAATAGTTGATAAACGGTGAGCAATAATAAATGAAGTTCTTCCTTCAGTTAATTTATCCATGGCTTTTTGGACTAATTCTTCTGTACGAGTATCAACATTACTTGTAGCTTCATCTAAGATTAGGAATGGCGCGTCTTCAATCATACCACGAGCAATAGTTAGTAATTGCTTTTGACCTTGACTTACGGAAGTATCATCAGTAATAACAGAATCTAGACCACCGGATAAAGTTTTAACAAAGTGATCAATACCGACTGTACGACAAGATGACCAGATATCTTCATCTGTAACGTCTTTTTTATTAAATTTGATATTTTCACGAATAGTACCATCAAATAACCAAGTATCTTGTAAAACCATAACAAATAAATCATGAATATTTTCTCTAGTTAGATTCTTAGTGGAAACACCATCAATTAAGATATCACCATCATTAATATCATAGAATTTCATAAGTAAGTTAACCATAGTAGTTTTACCAGCACCAGTGGGTCCAACGATTGCAATCTTTTGACCTGGTTTAGCTATAGCACTAAAGTTTTTAATGATAGTACGACCTGGATCATAACCAAATTTAACATTTTTAAATTCAATTTCACCTTTAACTTTAGATTTATCTAAATGCGTAATCTTTTCATTTTCTAAAGGCATTTCTTTTTCATCTAAGAATTCAAAGACTCTTTCAGAAGCCGCAGCTGTTGATTGTAAGGTCGTCATAGCTTGAGCAATTTGCGATAATGGGTTAGTAAATAAACGAACGTATATCATAAAAGCGACAATAACACCAAATGAGATAACATCATTCATAGTAAGTAAAGCACCTACGACACAAACAGCAACATAACTTAAGTTACCAACAAAACCCATTATAGGTTGCATAACACCTGATAAGAATTGACTCTTACGATTACAATCATATAATCTATTATTTAATTTTTTAAATTCAGCAACAGCTTCTTTATCACCATTGTATGCTTTAACAACATTATGACCAGAATATATTTCTTCGATATAACCATTTAAGTTACCTAATTCAATTTGTCTTTGATTAAAGTATTTTTGTGATTTGCCTAAGATTAAGAACATTAGAGCAAAACCAATAAGACTAGCTAAGATAGCTGTTATAGCCATAGTCCAGTTAGTAACAAACATCATAATGATAGAACCAACAAATAAAGTAATACTAGCAACTAACATGGCTAAACTTTGATTCATATTCATACCAATCATATCAACATCATTAGTAACACGAGATAAGACATCACCGGCTTCATGTTGATCAAAATATTTTAGTGGTAATTTATTAATCTTTGTACTAATACTACTTCTTAATTTTCTAGCAAAATTATTAGAGATTGTAGCCATTGAATAATGTTGTACATAACTAAAAATTGCACTAATTATATAAAAGGAAGCTAAAACGATAGCAATATGATATACTTCATCCATATTCATTTGAGGTTTAACTAATTCATAGATAGAACTTGGTAATTCATCCATTTTAGATAGTAATTCATCAGTTGTTGATTCAGGATCCACACTACTCATTAGTTCTAAGAATTTAATTTGGTCTGCGGCACTAATTGTGACATCATCGACTTTAATATCTTTTAAGTAATCATTTAATAGTCCACTACTTAATAAAGCATTCATATCTGGAGTAGCATTTTCGTTTGGTACTTCGGCTTGATTCATCATACTAGATGTTGCTAAAGTAGTTTGAACATTAGTTGATATAGCCGTACTAACTTCTTTTAGTTTTTCGGTATTAGGTACTAAGCCTTCACCAATTGTATCAGCAAAATCAGATAATTTATTAGGAGCAATAATAGCTAGAATGGCACTAGCCATAGCTAAGATTAAAGCAATAATTAGTAAATAACGCCAATTATTTAAACTTAAGAATAATCTTTTCATAGTGCCAAAGAAATCTTTTGATTTTTCATTGACTCTATTCATAGGTCCACCTGGTCTAGGCATTGTCTAACTCCTCCTTTGAAAGTTGTGATAAAGCTATTTCTTTATACACTTCACAATTTTTAAGTAATTCTTTATGGGTACCAATACCCACACATTCACCTTTATCTAGAACGATTATTTTATCGGCATTCATAATAGTACCTATTCTTTGAGCAACAATTAAACTAGTTGCGTCTTTAGTATATTTTTTTAGTTCTTTACGAAGAACAGCATCAGTTTTATAATCTAAAGCTGAGAATGAATCATCAAAGATATAGATTTCAGGATCACGGGCGATAGCTCTAGCAATAGCAAGTCTTTGTTTTTGACCACCACTTACATTAGTACCACCACGAGCGATATGTGATTCATATTTATCTTCCATTTTAGTAACGAAATCAGTTCCTTGAGCAACATCAATAGCTTTTTTAATTTTATCTAAAGATGGTTTCTTACGACCATTATCTCCATAACTAACATTTTCAGAAACAGTTCCAGTAAACATGACTGCTTTTTGGGGAACATAACCAATTTTATTATGTAGAGTTTCTTGTTTATATTCTTTAACATTGATACCATCAACTAAGACTTCACCATCAGTAGCGTCATAAAATCTTGGGACTAAGTTAATTAAAGTAGATTTACCACTACCAGTAGAACCAATGAAAGCAATTGTTTCACCTTTATTAGCTTTAAATGAAATATCTTTAAGTAAGTATTCATCAGCATCAGGATATTTGAATGAGACATTTTTAAATTCAACTGTACCCTTTTCTTTTGGTTCATCATTAAATTGACCATCAGTAATATCAATAGTTTCATCTAAAACTTCATTAATACGATTAGCTGATACTTGAGCTCTTGGTACCATCATGAAAATCATTGCTAACATTAAGAATGACATAATAACTTGCATTCCGTAACTAGAGAATACGACCATATTACTAAATAAGTTTACTTTTTCAACCATACCAGCTTTAACAATCATTAAAGCACCAATAAAATAAATACCTAAAGTTAAGAAATGCATAACAAAGTTCATCATTGGATTCATGATCGCAAAACATCTTTGATTAAATAATTGGGTATTAGTTAAATCATTATTAACTTCTTCAAAACGATTTGATTGAAACTCTTCAGCATTAAAAGCTCTAATTACTCTAATACCAGTTAAGTTTTCTCTGGTTACCCCATTAACACGATCGATTAATTTTTGAACTTTAGCAAAACGAGGTAAAACAATAATCATTAAAGCAATAACAGTTGATAATAAGATAACAACACCAGCAGCGGTTAACATACTCCACTGGATACTCTTATCAATTATTTTCATAACAGCCCATACGGCCATAATTGGGGCTTTAATCATCATTTGTAAACCCATACTAATTAACATTTCAATTTGGGTAACATCATTAGTTGTTCTTGTAATTAAACTACTGGTAGAAAACTTTTTAATTTCAGCCATACCAAAGTCTTCAACTTTATTAAAGATTTTATTACGAAGAGTTCTTGAAAAACTAGCTGATAGTTTAGAAGCTAGATAACCAACACCAATAGCTGAAGCTAAACTACCGAAAGCACAAAGTAACATATAACTACCTTGTTCTAAGATTTCACTCATCTTACTACCATCAGTTTGAATAAGTCTAGTAATCTCACTCATATAATCTGGTAATTTTAATTCAATCCAGACTTGGAAAACAATCATAACTAGACAAATAAGAATAATTAAAATATCTTGTTTATTAAAATTTTTAAATAACTTTATCATATTAAATCCTTTCTAAGTTTTTAGTAATCTTTTCTAAAACATCACTAAATATAATATATTCATCTTGGGTAATATTTTCACCTAATAATTTATTAATTTCGATCATATCATCTTTTAGTTTAGTAGCTATTTCAATAGAATAATCAGTTAAGATGATAGAATTACGTCTTGAATCAGTATCGGAACCTTTTCTAATGATAAGATTATTTTTTTCCATACTATTTAAGATAGCTGATAAGGTTGATTTTTTACAAGCTATCATATGTTCAATATCTTTTTGGCAGACTTCATCTTGATGATCATAGATAAACATAATAATACGGCCTTGAACTGGGGTTACACCTAAATTTAATCTTTTATAACGAGCTCCTAAAGCACGTAGTAAGTTTAAATTTAATGTTTTTATTTTTAAAGTTAATAAATTATCGTGCAAGATTATCACCTCTAATAGTTCTATTGCGAACTATTTAATTATAGTACGCTTATATTAGTATTGCAATAGAAAAAGAGTAATATTTTTACTCTTCACAAAACTTTCATTTTAGGTATTCTAAACTACCTTCTTCTTGATTACTAATTACTCTTACTTTAAGACCATTTATTAAAGTAAATGATGGTTTTATATGACCTAAATCAAAGTTAAAGATAACTTTGATATCGGGTATAGCTTTAGCTATTAGTTCCTCATAACTCATATCAACAAAGGTATTAGGAAAACACACTTTACCAATTAAAATAGCTTTAGTATTTTTAAACCAACCGGCATTTTTAAATTGTAATAAAGTATTATAAACTCCTTCACTACTCATATTAAAGATATCAAAGTACCAGATTATTCCTTCATTACTATATTTATTAATAAACTCTTTAGTTTTGTCAAACTTAGTACCAATTAAATCTTTTAAGACTTCTAAACAACCACCAATTAAAATACCTTGTTCATCTACTTCACCATTAATATTTAACCAAGTATTTTCTTTTGTAAGTTCATCACTAAAATGCTCATCTTCCGTAAATAGGTATTTATATTGTTTAACTAAGTCCCCTTTTAAGATTTTAAAGTAATTTAAATATGATTCATGTAAGGGAGAAGCATTAAATCCGGACATATTACATGGAGAATAGATAGTAGCTATATCATAATTAGTAGTTAAGATATATAGTAAACTTGTGGGATCACTACTACCAGCTAACCATTTAGGATGATTCTTTAAGATATTAAAATCGACTTTATCTAACATATCATAGAGGAAATCACCACCACTAGCGATAGCAACCATATTAACTGAATCATCTAAGAATAAACTTTCTAATTCTTTGGATCTAGTAACTGGGTCACTACTTACAACACCACCGGTTCGAACATTATTAGTCTCTTTAATATTAAATTTATTTTCTTTAACATTATTAATACTAGTTTCATATTTTTCAATTTTATCTAGAACACCAGCACTACAAGCTGTAATACCAATAGTATCATTATCTTTTAAATATTTAGGAATAAGCATGATAAACACCTCGTAAATATTATAACAAATTAAAAGAAGAATTACTTCTTCTTATAAATACATATTTTGAATTTTATAATATACTTCTTCCCATGAAGTTACTTTATTAAGTTTACTATTAGTATCAAAGACAGAATTAAATTGAATAGTAGGAATACCTTTTTTAGCAACAGCATGACAATTTTTAGTACTATCATCGATAAATAAATCAATATGTTCTTTTAGACATACTTCTGCTTTATTAGAAGCATTAACTATTAATTTATCAAATGGTATATTATTTTTAATTAAGTAATTATAACTTACTTGGTAAGGGTTATGAAATTCTTCATTATTACGAGCAGTTATAATAATTATTTTATGACCTTCTTTTTTTAAAGTACTTAAGATATCAATAACTCCATTTTTTAAAGGAGCAATACTAGCTACTATTTCATAATGAGTTTTAGCAAAATGAGAAAAGTTAGGTAAGGAATATAGTTCTTTATATGAAGGTTTATTATGTAATAATTTATTTAAATCTTTATTATAGAATAAAGCAATCATTGGAACCATAGTTTCATATGTATTAGTAATTGTATCATCTATATCGATAGCTATATTCATCTTATCACCTACTTTAAAATTTAAAAGTACAATATTTATTGTACTTTATAGCGATCATTTATATCATCATTGTCAGTATATTCATCTTTTCTAACATATTTAGGAATAGCAATACCTTTTTTAGTAAATAGATTAATACTATAAAAGATAAGAATGATTAAATCAGTTATAAAGATCAAAAAGAACATAAAATTAAATTGAAATATTCTTATTAAGAAAAACATGATTAAGGCACTAAAGATAAAACCAACAATACTTTTAAATTTAGATGGTCTTTGATAAACTCTTTTATAAGGATTTTGTTTACTATCTTCATTAGCAACAGCATATCCTTCTAAGAATTTATCGATTATATTCTTATTATCTTTTTTCTTATTCATAAGAATCACCACATATTTATAATACTATATATTAATTTAAAATACAATTTATCTTCTTTTACTATAGTATTTTATTAAGATAGTATTTAAAGCACTTTGAATAATGATGGTTATACCAAATAGTAAAGCGCCGATTATTTCATCAAAGATTAAACATAGAACTAACATAAAGATCATAATATAAGTCATAAAGATTATAGTTAGAACATCGGCTTTACCTTCAATAATTAAGTTAAGATTATTTTCTTTGATTTCATTATCTTTATATAAAATGATAATAGCTACCATAAACATGATAAAACCTATTAAGAATAAGGAAGCACCAATTATTTTTAAAAAGTTTAAATTAAAGTAGATGGAAGCTATAAATAATAAGAGAAGACCACTTAAATATAGTACTAAGCCCATAATAAAAAAAAGAATAGTTAATGTTTTGATTTTTTTCTTTTTGTTAGTCATACTTCTCTTCCATTCTCTTTTTTTTAGTATTCTTTACGTTCAATAATTTCTTTAAATGTATCATCTATTGTACGCATTTTATTATGTAATAAATTAGCTAGTTGTTCTAGATCAATATTTTTCATATTAGTTAAAACTATTTTATAAGCATCATTAGATACGACTAGTTTAACAACACTACCAGCACTATTAATAGTTCTAACAACTTTTTTAATATCTTTTAAGTTTAATTCTTGAGATTTTTTACCCATTTCTTCATAGATTAATGAAGTTCCAGAAATATAGAAATAGTTAGGAATGATTCTTCTTTGAACTACTTCGGTAGTTGGTTTTTCTTCTTCTTTTACTTCTTTAATTACTTCTTTTAAGACTTCTTTAATAACATTTTTAATATCATCATCTGATGAATCGTTACTGATATTTTGAGCTACTGATTTTTTAACTTTTTCAGTTACTTCATCTAATGATTTCATTGAACTAGCTTCAACTAGTGGTTTTTCTTCTTTCTTTTCTGGAGCTGGAGTTTCTTCTTTGACTGGTAATTTATCTGGAGTTACAACAGAAGGAGCTGGTTCTTCTTTTTTAGGCTCTTCAACTGGTTTTGGCTCTGGATTTTTAACTTCAGTAACTACTGGTTTAGGTTCTTCAGCTGGTGTTTTAGCTAAAGCAGGTATTTCTTGTTCTAATGGTAAATCAGCTACTGGAATTTCTTTAGTAGGTTCTTCGACTGGTACTTCTTTAGGTACTTCTTTAACTTTAGGTGGATCTACTTTAGGAGCAGCAGCAACTGGTTTAGCTTCCTTTTTATTTTTTCTTAATAAATCATAAATACCTAGACCACATAAAACTAAACCTATTAATGGACAGACAAAGATTATCTTACTTGTTTTATATGTTTGAACAGATGTAACACTATTTTCATGATAATAAATGATAATTTTATCATTAACATTTATTTCATCTTTATAACGGAAATTATATTCATAAGTAACACCATTAACAATATAAACAACGGATATACTATTCTTACCTGTTCCTTCATTATCTTTATTTACTTCAATAACACTTGCTTCAGTTTTAACTAAGTCTTTCTCATTGACAACAATATATATACAAATAATAAGTGATAATACTAGTAATATACCAATTACTAAAAATAATACACTTCTTATATTAATATCACGATCTGTCATAATAAACACCTCTTATTATTCCATCTTGATTATAACATAAACGTTTTATAAAAAAAAGTAGCTTTTAGTAAGCTACTATTGATTTCATAAGATATTTATTATTCTCTATTTTATAAGTTATTTTAAGATGATAAATTACTAAGTTAGATGGATATGATAGTTGGTTATTTTCTAAGTAAGTTTCAATAGTTGGATTTTCATCATCTTCTTTTACATCTTCATGAATAACATCTACAATTAGTTCATAGTTATCGTCAGTTTTAGTTATTGAATTAGCTTTGAAAGCAGTATAGATTGTGGCAACTCCTGAAGCCATAGTACCATATAAGATATTATTTTTTACGGAATCTTTAGAATAACCTAGAACGGTATAATCTGGATTAGTTGGTAATTCTTCACCATACATAGATTGATAAAAACTTTTATATAGTTCTAGATCAACACCAGCTGAACCAGTTATTTCTTCACCACTTGGTGAAGCATCATATTTTATTTTATCACTATTACCTGATTTAAAGACATAGTACCATGCTAATTTAAGTTTAGTTTTAGCATCTAATAGTTCTGTTTGATTTCTTCTACTTGGGCCGATGATAGTATCATCATCATTTAAACCAGTCATTTGGAAAGCAAGCATGAAAGTATCTAAGGCTTCATTAGCTTTTTCTTTGTTAAAGGTAATGTTTTCAACTTGAGGAACTTTTGGTTCTTCTTCGACTTCTTCTTTTTCTTCTTCCTTTTCGGTCTTTTCTTCAACTTTAGGAGTATTATTCTCTTTATTAGCATATTCAGTACCTAAAAAGAATCCTAGAGCACAAGATGCTACTAATAAAAGGAAAATTAAAAATGTTAGTAATACTTTTTTATTCATTTTATCACCTACTATATAAATTATAACATAGAAAGCAAAAGAAAAGACCTATAGATTAGGTACTTTACTTTCTTTTTTATATTTTAGATGGGAATTATAATATAGTTCATTATAGTATATACGACCATTCTCCTCATCATAATATTTAGCAAATATACTTTCAGCTAAGTATTCAGCAAAACTTTTTTCCATTTTAGTTTCATCAAAAATACGAATTTTATCAGGGATCATAGTATGAGCCATATAGTATTCTAGGTCTTTTTTGTAAGAACTAAAATCAGGATATTCTTCATATACTGGTTCAGGTAAATCAGGTAGATAGTCTGGATTAGGTATTAATTTAAAACAACCACAATGAAAGTTTAAAAATTCTTCTTTAGTCATATAACCATCTTTTTGAACATCTTGATATGAAAATAAATCAATTAATTCTTTAAAGCTTTTGGAGGCATCAACACCTGGTGATGGTTTAATAGGAACTCTAATACCTACTCCACCCCAGGTGGGACCAAAATTTTCTGGATTAGTTTGACATAGTTCATCAAATACTTTTCGATTATGTTCATCTAAAGTAGAAATAGTTATCCATGAATCTTCATTATCATAGTTATTACACATTATGGTAAAGATATTTTTACTCCATAACAATTTACAAGCTTCTAGGTTTTCGGGAATAATAAATTCTTCAGGATATCTATAGACATGAATCATATCGACTGTACTATATTGATAAGCTTGAGGACTTGGCGTGTATTGTTCTAAAGCCATATTATCTACTCCTTTATTTTAAGACCTAGTTCATCCAATTGTTCTTTAATAACATTACTTGGAGCTTCACACATTAAGTCAGTAGCTGAAGCTGTTTTAGGGAAAGCAATAACATCACGGATGTTTTCCGTACCAGCTAATAACATTGTTAGACGGTCAAGTCCTAAGGCAAATCCACCATGTGGAGGGCAACCATATTTTAAAGCGTCAACAAAGAAACCAAATTTTTCTTTAATATCTTCATCTGTTAGTTCAAGAGCTTTAAACATAATTTCTTGAACTTTTTCATCGTGAATACGAATTGATCCACCACCAGCTTCATAACCATTTATAACGATATCATAAGCTTTACTGTAGCAATGAGCTTTATCAGTTAATAGTTTATCAACATCTTCATCTTTAGGAGCAGTAAATGGGTGATGGCAAGCCATATATCTTCCTTCTTCTTCACTCCATTCAAAGCTAGGAAAATCAACAACCCATAATAGTTTATAATCATCTTTTTTAATTAAATCTAAATCACGAGCTAGTTTGCATCTTAAAGCACCTAGAGAAGTTTTAACAACATTATAAGCACCACTAATAATTAAGACTAAGTCGTTATTTTCAACATTTAATTTTTCTTTAACATCATTTATTTCTTGTTCACTTAGAACTTTAACTACTGAGCCAGTTATTTCTTCTTGATATTTAATATAAGCTAGACCACTGGCTTTATAAGTTTTAACATAATCAGTTAGTTTATCTAAGTCTTTTCTTGAATATTTATCAGCAGCATTTTTAACTACAATAGCATTAATAACACCATTATCAGCCATAACATTTTTAAAAACCGTAAATTCAGTATTTGTAAAGCAATCAGTTATATCATTTATTTCCATACCAAATCTTAAATCTGGTTTATCTGAACCATAGTTAGCGATGGCATCATCATATTTCATACGCATTAATGGTAATTTAATATCAATACCTCTTACTTCTTTAAAGATACTAGCTACTAAGTTTTCACCTAACCACATAACATCATCTTCATTAACAAATGACATTTCAACATCGATTTGCGTGAATTCTGGTTGACGGTCAGCTCTTAAGTCTTCATCTCTAAAACATTTAGCAATTTGGAAATATCTTTCAAAACCAGAAACCATTAATAATTGTTTAAAGATTTGGGGCGATTGTGGTAATGCATAGAACTTACCTTTATTAACACGACTTGGAACTAAGTAGTCTCTAGCTCCTTCAGGAGTAGATTTACATAAAATAGGAGTTTCAACTTCTAAGAAATCTAAGTTATTTAGGAATTTTCTCGTAGCAAAAGTAATATTATTACGCATTACAAAGTTATTCTTTAAAGATTCTCTTCTTAAATCTAAATAACGATATTTTAATCTCGTATCTTCTAAAGCATTAGTATCATCAGAGATAGCAAAGGGAATCTCTTTAGAGGTGTTAATAAGGTCTAAGTTACTAACATCTACTTCGATTTCACCTGTAGCTAAAGTGCTATTCTTACTTTCTCTTTCAACTATCTTACCAGTTACGGAGATAACATATTCATTCTTTAGAGAATTAGCTAGTTCATAACATTTATTTTCTGGTCTTACAACAACTTGCATAATACCAGTTCTATTTCTTAAATCAATGAAGATTAAACCACCTAAGTTTCTTACTTTAGATACCCAACCTTTTAAAGTTACTTCCTCACCAACATTTTTAATTGTATAATTTTTGTATTTTTCCATTATAATCACCTTTCTAAAATAAAAAACAGTTAATCATCCACAAGGGACGAATAACTGTTAAATCCGCGGTACCACCCAATTTATTATGTTAAACATAATCGCTTTTTTGATAACGGAAATATTTTCCGGACATATAGTCAACTCCTGAGTGTCTTCTTATATAAAAACTATATTAGTTTCCACCAACCACTAATTCTCTGTAATTATTTTATATAATACTCTTCTCAATCAACATTTATAACGTTATTTTAAGACTAAATATCTTGATTGTCAATTTATAAACATGGGGAATCAACTAAATATATTTTTTTATTAGTATAATCAACTTTGATAGTAGATCCCAAAGGTAAGATACCTATTGGATCTGAATGACCAATATTAACATTATATAAAACTGGTAAGTCTTCTTTATTAAATTCTTTTAAGACTTTTTGATAAACTTCTTTATATTCTTCATAATATTGTTCATCTTGTGGTTTACCAACGATAATTCCTTTAATGACATCAAAGATACCTAAAGCTCCTAGGTTTCTTAAGTAAAAAGTTATATATTCAGGGCTTGGTTTATCTTCACTTGTTTCTAGTAATAATATTTTATCTTGCCATTCTTCTTTAGTTGGCCATATTTCAGTACCAACAACCATAGGGAAGACATCTAAACAACCACCTAATACTTCACCTGTTACTACTCCAGAACCTTGTAATACTTCATAGCCATGTTCTTCTGGTCTTGTCTTTTTCTCAACATTAATGTTTTCTTCTTGCCAGGCGATGAAATCATTCGACCATATTTTACTTGATTCTATTTCGTAATTTTGACAATCTTTAAATAAAATATTTTGTACAGCATTTTTAGTATAATCAAACATTTTAACATATTCACCGAATTCACACATTATACATGGTCCATAAAAAGATACTATACCAGCTTTATTCATCATTAAATGATTAACTGTGGTATCAGAGTATCCCATAAAGATCTTAGGATTATTTTTTATTACTGCATAATCTATATATGGTAATAATCTAACTGTATCATCACCACCTATAGCACAAAAGATACCCTTTATTGATTTGTCTTTAAATGCAGCCATTAAGTCTTTAGCTCTACTTTCAGGATGTTTGTAAACAAATTCACTACCTTTTAAGGCATTCGGCATGGCAATAACTTCTAAACCAAATTCTTTTTCTAATCTTTCTTTAGCAATATAATATTTATGAATAAAATTATCATCACCAAGCATGCCACTAGATAAACTAACTACAGCTATTTTATCGCCTTTTTGTAATCTTTGAGGTTTAATCATACTACACTTCCTTTATATTTATAATCTATAATTCTAATTTTTATTCTTTAGATTATTCATATATTTGATATCACTATTTAGTAAAGTAACATAAGCATTTAAATTATCTAATTTAGATAAAGCTCTTTTAATATTTTCTTTACCTGCTAGTAGGATATGATGATCTTCGGTAATAATTTCTTCGATTGTCTTATTAGTAACACCTATTTCTCTTAAATACATTATAGAGGAATAGAAACGATCAATACAGTTTTCTAGTTCTCTTCTTTCAGAAGGAGAACATGTTTCTTCTAAATAATTAATTGTTTCTTGTGATAAATCAAAGCCATCTAATAATTCAAACATCTAATCACCCCTTAAATCCTAATGAAGTAGTATATTCTTTTAAAGCTGTTAAATCACTATCACGATAATAACTATTATAAGTTAAAGCTAAGATTAATAATTGATCTTTAGGAATATTATCTGCTAAACCACTTTTCATAATTAAAGTCCATATACGTTTAAATTTTAATTTAGAAACACGAACACCATTAATTATATAAGCATGTTCATCTTCCCCAACATTAGGATCATTATCTAAACGAGTAGTATATTCATCTTGAATGAATTTATCTATACTATATTCATTTTCATCAATATAAGTTATTAAACTATCAGGTATATTAGTAATTAAGCTTTCAATATTATCACGATTAATTACTTCATCTAAGTCATATGGTTCTTTTTCCGTACGGATTGATCTTAAACGATTAGTAGTAGGATTGACGATAGTTGTTTCATAACCTTTATATAATTTATATAAGATTTTTCTAATAGTTTTTTCTTCACGAAGAATTGATGGATATTGTAATAAATAACCAAAGAAGTTATTGCGATTATCACTATTTTCAATTAAAACATCTACTAGATGAATAAAGATACGTGAAGTTAAGACAGTTGGAGCTTTAATATAATGATCTTCACCAATTAAGTTAATACCATATAGGTCGGCTTGTTTAACGTTTCTTGCTACAACATCTGATGGAGTTGCTAAAACATCAGGTGAGGTTTCAAGGATTTGACGATATAAATCAATATTAGCATCAGGATGAGTTGCATTATATTCTTTAGATAAACGATCAAATAAGTTAGCATTAATCTTATAGTATTCATATGAACCACTTAAGTAGTCATCATCAGTTGGACTTTCACCACCAGGAGCAGGATTTTCTTTAGTACGAGATACTTTCTTATAAACACCATTAACAGTGAAGATGTCTTCAACACGGACACCACGAGATTTAGCATCTTCGATTAAATACTCTAAAGTTTCTTTAGATGCAAAACGAATAACAAAGAATAATTTACGAATATTAATACTTCTTATTTTTTCATTTATATTACGAGATTTACCGTATTGTCTGACGAATTCATATTCAGGACGAGTAGATAAGACTTCTAAGACTTCTTCAATACGTCCTAAATCACATCTAGTTCTTAAGATATTTTTTTGTTTATCAGTAAAGATTGAATAATCAAAGTTATATTTATTAAAGATAGAGATAATTAAATCTTCATCAATTTCTTCAATTGGTTCTGGTTCAGAATCAAATTCTTCAATATCAGCTCTTAAGAATTCTTTATTATTCTCCGTAATTTGAGCTTCCATACGATTGATCAAATCAAGGACATGATAACGATAAGTTATATCTTTAGAAGATAATAAATTTAATAAATAAGAGATTTCTTGAGCTTGGAAATGAAATAAGCCTTCATCTCCTTTACGTAATTTATCATATAAAGAAGTACATAGTTCTAATTCATTAGTTTTCTTAGATACACTTTGACGATATGAATCATTTTCAGCAATAGAAATATTTTTTATTTGTTCAATTGACTTAATTAAACGCTCAATAATAGCAAGTTCTGATTCTTTATATTCATTAATCATACCATTATCAATACATTCAGCTAAGAAACATAGATAATCTAAGTCATCAATAGCTTTAGTTAAGATTGTTTTATCTTCTAATTTAAGACCAGTTAAAACAGATTGAACTTTATTTTTAAAGTCGGAGTTGGCGAAACAAAGATTGTTTTCACGAATATGATTAATAACGATATCAAAATCATCTATTTTATGAAGACCTTCATTAGAATCAGCGATAGAGGCATTTATTTCTTTAATTCTTTTAGCAACTATTCTAACTATTTCTTTTAAGAATTGTTCATCAATCTCTTTCATTTCGCACCTCCTCTAATATTTCAATATATAAAGATAAATTATTTTGGGGTTTATTCATTAAATCGAGAAATTCTTCAGGACTTAAACATAAACGTTCACATAAAGGTATGACTTCAATATTATGTTCTTTAATTTCTTTAGTTATTTGATAAATTAAAGAAATAGCTTGTCTTCTTACTTTATCCATATTACACACCTTTTCCTAGTGACTGAGTGAAGACTAATGAATGGATATCTTCACTGCGTTTTAGTAATTTACGATATTCTAAAGTACCATCTTTAATTATGGAATTTATTTTCTTTTCAACATTTATATCATAAGCATTTAAACGATTATTTACACTATTATTATTCATTTCTTCTAAGGAACCAGATGTAAAGATAAGAATATGATTATTTGGTAAAGTTCTAAAAGTAACAAATACTAATTGACCAATTAATAATTTAAAACCAACTTTAGTATTTTTCTTAAGGAATCTAACACCATCAAAACGACCATCTTCTAAACGAAATAGTAAAGAAACTAAATCATTTATTTTTTCAGGAGTCATACTTTTCATATTCTTTTCAATTTCGGAAGAAGAACTAACATCATAGAAGATTAATTTATATGGTTTTTCGACTTCTTCAGGTTGTGGTAATTCACTTTCAGTAGCTTGTTCTAATTCTTTATCAGCTAATGCTAATTCATCTTCGAGAATAGTTATGAAGTCAAGAGCTTGAGTGATGTCTTCTAGAATAAATTCAACATATTCATCAAAGTCTTCATTATAAGGTTCACTAACATCATTTAAAATAGTTGAATATTTTTCATAGAAACAGAAAAATAAGAATTTATGATAATCAGTTGGATTATAAGCTATTTTGACATATTCTAAAGATGATGGGATATCATTTAAATCAAAGTTTAATTTAAAGCTTTCACGCATAGTTGGAGTTATTTTACCTAAGTATTTATAAGCTTTATATTTTTCTTGTAAGATAGCTAGTTTTTGACTTATTTCTTCATTACTAGATAGTGGTTTACCTTTTGGTTCTGATGTTTTAACTACTGGTTCTGGAATATCTTCTTCGACTTCAGGTTCTTCTACTTCCGCTGTTTGACCATTGGGCTTTAAAACTAAGGCATCTTCAGCTGGAAGAGATTTTAAGATTTTCTTTTCTAGAGCTTCAGTCATGGCTATTCTTCGTTGTTCTTCTTTAGTAGCTATTTCAGCTTTTAATTCATCTTCACTTCTTTTATAGTATTCTATTTGAATCATTGTTAAGTTAAAATAAACTTCTAACCATTCTTCAGGAGAAAGATTAGCGTGTTCAAAGTAATAAGATTCTACTGGTTCTAAGACATAATTAGGTAATGTACCATTAATAAATGATTGTAAATCATGAAATTTTTTAGCAAGAGATTTAGTATCTTCAATACGATTATAATTTATTTCACTTTGATTACTAAAGATATGACGAGTAAAGACATTATTGACATATTCTAAAATGCTATGCATTTCTTGATATCTTTCGTGTCCTTTAAACTTAGGGTTTAATTCACATATTTTACAAAATTTAAGAGCATTTTCTAATTCCGTCTGACTATATTTAGAAGTTGATTCAAAAAGAGATAGAAGTTCACAAATCTTTTCTAAAGGAATAGAAGAGACAGCTTCAACTAAATCAACATTCTGTTTATAATTGCTAAGTAAGTAACTATGGGCATTATAAAGAGTTTCCATATCTTGAAGGCGTTTATCTAAAGTAGCAACATACTCATTTAAATAAGTGATAAATTTAACCATTACAGTATTTGTAGAATCCATTATTTCACCTTCTTTTCTTCAGGATCTTTAACTAATTTCATTTGATGCTCTAATTGTTCTTGTAATAAAGAAAAGGCAGTATATAAACGAATACTGATACCATTTAGTAATTGAAGTTTAACAATACGAGCATATATTTCATCAATAACACTAGGATCGAAATCAGCTACTTTAAGTAATTTACTTAATTCTAAATATTCTTCATAAATAGATGGATCAGGATCTTCTAATTTACTTATTTCTTGTTTAAGACGAGCTAGTTCTAGTTCAGCTCTTTTACGACGAGAAAGTTTTATAGTAAAGATAGTATTTTCATATTCAGTTAATTGTTCTTTAGTAAAATTATCATTATAAATATGGACTTTCTTTAGTAAATTATTTTGATTATTATCGATATATTCAAGACTCATATAGCCACTTCCCTACTATTAATTATTATACTAAATATTAATATTATGTTCAATCTAATGGAATTAAAAAAAACTAGATTACTCTAGTTTCTAATTATTAATTTTTTCTTTAATTATTTTATAGTATGTAGATAATTCTTCAATACTGAATTTACAATTAGCCGGAGATGGACTTGGTAAAAGAATAGCTTTTATATTTGTTTTAGGATAACAATATTTATTATATAAGTCATAAGCTTTTTTACCAGTAGTAAAAATGGTATCAATATGAGAATTGTTTATAATATCAGTAAAATCATTAGGGATAGGGTTTTTAATAGAACTATCACTAGATGAAGTAATATCACAACTTTTTAGGACATCAAATAAAGCTATTTTATGATTTAAGAGAAATGATATTTTAGCTTCTTCATTATCTTCAATTGGTTCATTAAATACCATAGATAAAAGATGCCAAAATCTATTTTGGGGATGACCATAATAGAAGGATACTTCACGTGATTTTACCGAAGGTATCGTTCCTAAAATAAGAATTTTAGATTCACTATTATAGATAGGAGCGAAAGGATGTGTTATATGCATTATCTTTTCACTAACCTTTTTATTTTTCTTAAAAGATGATAGATTTTATCTGGGAAACTTAGACTTAGTTCGAAAGATCCTACTAATTCTAAGACATAACCACCAAAACCTTTTTTAAATTCATATACACCATAGTCTTTACCATTTTTATCAAAGACATCTTTAATACCATAGAAATTATATCTTTGATAATTATGTTCTGCTGCATATTTAATTATTTCCCATTGAAGACGATATTGACCGCAGAAACTCATGTATTCAGCATATGAACCACTAAATAAATAGACTATTTCATCACCATATAACATAAACATAGCTGCTGATAAAGGAATAATATTGCCTTTTTCTTTTTTAAGTTTTTTAGTTTCAGCTATTTTATTTAAATTAGCTTCTAGTTTTTTCTTCATCTCTTCTTTTTTCTTTTTATTTGATGAAGCATCTGATAGATTAGTTATTTTATCTTCAAAGGTTTTATTTTCTTCTTCTAAGACACTAATATATGTATCACAGTTTAAAGAACAGATTTGGAATGTTACATCGTCTTTAAAACAATCATACATTTCTTCATAGTATTTAAGAGTTTTATCAGCAAAATCTCTTCTTTCACAAGTATCACTTGTTACTTGTTTAAATTCACTTAATTCATCTCTTTTTAAAGTTTTTAGTTCTAACTTATACTTAGAGATAGTACGATTAATGTAATTTCTCGTATTACTTTTAAATTCTTTAAATAGTTCATCTGGAGTTTTACCATCAATATCTAGACAATAACACCATTTTACTTGAGCACCATTTGGATTTTCTTTGTATCCTAATGAGGATAGATAGTTAACAACATCACGGTTATCAACACCTTCAACAATATTAGCATCGGCATCACGTGAGACATTAGGAATATATGGATCAATAATTAATCTTAAAGCATTCTTTTCTTTTAAGAAAGCACTTACTTGTTCTGTCATATATTTAAGTAACTCATTATTATGATAATCTAAGATAAAGCCTTTATAAGCTTCATATGTCTTTTTACCCATAAAAGTATGACCAGTTTCAGCTATAAGGGAAGCTGCAACTACTTGATTATCTTCTTTAACACCAACTAGGTATACTTTAAGACCATCTTTTTCAATTCTTTCTTTCATCATTGTTGTTTGAAAAAAGTTTTTTTCGGGACGAGAATTTACAAAAGACATAAATTCGATATCATTAAGTTCACAAAATTTCATTTTATCACCTGCTTTATCTTTTTATAGTACGATATACTTTTAAAATAATTGGTAATATTAAGTACCATAATGGTTTATTGACTAAATCAAATTCACCAATGAATTCAATATATTTATCACCAAACTTCTTTTTATAATCATGAAGACCAGCTAGATTCTTATACTTAGTATTAGGATCACCAACTGTACCATATAAATCTAAGAAATGATAGTTATTTTCATAACAATACTTAATAGTTTCATAATAAACACGATTAACAGCAAATAAATCTTCACCTAGTTTATTATTACCAATATACATAGTCCACATATCTTTATTAGCTATGCCATTAATCATTGAACAAATAACTAAGTTTTCTTCATCTTTATATGGTTTAAACAGTTCAACTTCTTTTTCTAAACGATTCTTTTTATTAATAGCATCAGCCATTTGTTTTTTATTGATTTTACCACTATCTAAATCTTCGTTCATTTTATTTAAATTATCTAGTGTTTCTTGATATAACTTTTTAGGATTAACTGATATTTCAAAAACTAATAAATTATGATCTTTATGACCATATTTATATAGAGTTTTATAGAATTTATCTGAGTATTGAACAAAGTTATCTTTAGCAGCATTAGATTTATTTAATTCATAAAAGTTATCGACATTAGCGTCACAATTAACTTTTAAACCATAAGTATAACTACGTCGAACAGTTTTCATAAAGGTTTTAGAGATACTCTGATCGATTTCTTCCATACTTTGATAATCTTTAAAATATCTTCTAAAAGTATATCTTGGTTCATTATTTTCATATAGTTTAACAAAACCTTTATGTTTATATCCTAAAGTAATTAAATTATTATAAATAGTAATATTATTATCACCATTTGGAAGACGATTACCATTTTCATCAATTTCTTGATACATTATTTCCGGATTTATTTTTAAATAAATTGCATTATTTTGTTTTAAATATTTTTTTATTTCTTCAGTAAATGTTTTAACTAGTTCTTGGTTATTAAAATCAATTAAGTAACCACGTGGGCAATAATAATAACATAGATTAAAAGGCATAGATTTTTTAAGTAATAAAGCTGCTGCTACTAGTTTATTATTATCATCTTTTAAACCAACATAACATGGTGTTTTACCCCTAGTTTCTTTATTAGTTTCACCCCAAGCATAAGATTGTAAGAAATGACTATAGGGGAATGAATTAAAGAAAGTTACATATTCTTTTTTAGTTAAGTTATCAATAAATTGCATAAGATATTTCCTTTCTATGATTATTTATTATAGATTAAAATACTGTCTTGAGCCCATCAAAGAGATATTATCTTCTTCATCAACAAACATAGACATATAGAATGATAAGTTAGCGAAATCACCATCTAAGTCTTCATTATCTGGAGGAGTTATACAAGTATTAGTCTCATCTTTACAACTATAATCTATTTGAACTAAGTAACTATCAGCGTATGTTTCACCTCTAAATTTATATTTACCATGATTTTCTACTAATTTTAAATAGAAATGATCTAAATTATCTTCGACTAATAGATTATTTTCTTTAAGATAAGCTTCTATTTTAGGAATATATTGTTCAACTAATTGATCAGCATATGCACCAGTTGCTTTAAAAGGAATTACATCATATATTTCATTATATTTATCAAATCTAACATATAGTTTGATATTATATGGATCATTATATTCTTTAGTTGTTTTAAAACATTTATTGTTATCAGCATTACATGAGAAAGTAATAGATGCTAAGTAGTCAGAACCTTCTTCTTCATTTTCTTCATCAAATATGACATCATTAACTTTAAAGTCTTTTAAGTCACTACGATTTAATGTTTTATTAGCAGCAGAATATTCAATTAATTTTTCATATAAAACATTACTAAAAGTGTTTTCATCAAATTCTTCACAAGATTTATATAAAACAGAACCGACATATCTTTGACCATTATTACAGTATAATACTTTATATCCTAAGCCGGTAAATAAAGTACCTCTTTCAACTTTTTCACTAGTAGCAAAGATTGGTTTACCTCCTAGTTTAGTAACACGAACGAAATCGCCAATAACAATGCTTAAACAAGCTAAGACAATGATAACTAAGATAGTTATATTACGATGTTTTTTTCTTAAACGTTCATATTCTACTCTAACAGCTTCTTTATCATTAATATCAATTCCATAGAAGTAGTTAGGAGTTTGTTCTGGTTTCTTTTTATCTATTATATTCATACTAGCACCTCTAAAATAATTATATCATCTAAATATAGCATTTAAAGAAAAAAGATAAATATACGCATATTTATCTTTACAATATCTTAGTTACGATCATTATAAGCATTTAGTAATCTAATTAAATCTAATAATGATGATAAAACAGCAGCAACATAAGTTAGAGCAGCAGCTGTTAAGACTTTCTTGCTACCAGCACGTTCTCCTTCAGTTACAAGGTTGTATTTTTTTAAAAGAGTTAGAGCACGTTTACTAGCATCAAATTCAACTGGTAGAGTTACTATTTGAAAAGCTAGACCTAGTACAATTATAGTAATACCAACTAATAATAAATCAACGAATTGAAGAAGAACACTTATAAAGAATAAGATATAAGCAATAGATGTACCGAAGTTAACAATAGGATATATAGCAGATCTTATTTTCATCCAAGTGTAACCTTCTTTATCTTGAATAGCATGACCACATTCATGAGCAGCAACGGCAGCAGCAGCAACTGTTTCACCATGAAAGATTTCACTTGATAATCTTACAACTTTTTGTTTTGGATCATAATGATCAGTTAAGTTACCAGGAACTTCAACAATATACATATTATTAAGACCATTTTCATCTAAGATTTTTCGAGCCACATCAAAACCAGTTAATTTTTTACCATTCTTGACCTTCTTATATTTTTTATAAGTCATATTAATATTAAGACTGGCTATTAAAGGAAGGACTAAAGCTAATAAAAATAAAACTATATTATCCATTTATTCACCTCTATATAATATTTCTTTCTACTAATTCTTTTCTTAGTTTATCAGCATTATCAAAGTCTTTATTTTGACGATATTCATTCCATTTATTATATAATTCAATATCTTCTTTTGATAAAGTTGGTAAATCATATTTAAGTCCTAATATATGGTTGATTAAATTAATTTTATCATAAGCAGATGAAACATCTCCATTACCTCTTAATGCACCATTTAATTCTTTAATTAAATCAGTTAAGTAAGTAATTAAGTTTGGGGTATTAAAATCATAATCCATTATTTCATTAATCTTTTCATCTTTAGTTATCTTACCAACTTCTATATTTTCTGTTTGAATCTTTAAGTTAGCTTGTCTTAAAGCATCATATATCTTTTTATCAATAATATTAGCTTCATTAAATAAATCATCAGTGAAGTTTAATGGTAAACGATAATGAGTTTTAAATAAAGCTATTTTAATGGCATTTGCACTATGTTCTTTAATAAAGTCTTTAGCTAAGATAAAGTTACCTAAAGATTTACTCATCTTTTCACCATCTAGATTAATATGACCATTATGCATCCAGTAGTTAGCTAGATGATTATTATTTAATGCCATACTTTGAGCTATTTCATTTTCATGATGAGGGAATTTTAAATCGACACCACCACCATGGATATCTATTTTTTCACCAAATAAGCTATTAATCATAACAACACATTCAGTATGCCATCCTGGGATACCTTTACCCCATGGAGAATCAAATTGTTCTCCTTCAGTTGTCTTACGCCATAAAGCAAAATCTAAAGGACTTTCTTTCTTCTCGTCGATCTCAACACGAGCACCAGAAATTAATTCATCTTTATCTTGATTAGATAAAACACCATAATCCTTTACTTTATTAACTCTAAAATATACATCGCCATCCACTACATAAGCCATATCTTTTTCAATTAACTTAGTAATAAAATCATAAATATGATCCATGTGTTCAATAACACGAGGGCGATAATCGATAGGGGAACAGTTATAAGACTCCAAATCATTTAGGTATGCTTTGATAAACTTATCAGCAACTTCTCTTTCAGTAATACTTAGTTCTTTAGCAGCATTAATAATCTTGGGATTAACATCAGTAAAATTTGAAGCATAAGTTACATCATATCCTAAATATTTGAAATAATTGTATACCATATCGAAGGTCATAACAGGACGCATATTACCAATATGAACATAGTTATAAACTGTAGGTCCACAGACATACATCGTAACCTTACCTTCTTTAATAGGTACAAATTCTTCTACCTTGTCTGTTAAGGAATTATAAATCTTCATAACATTTCCACCTTTCATAAATATTAGTGCTTTTATTTTATCACATTTAATAAAAGAAAAAAATACTAAGAATTAGTATTTATTTCGTTATAAAGCTCTTCTATATTGATATTTTTACTTAAGAGGATATTATAGGCAACACTATCAGGATTACTTAAGATACTAAGAATACTTTGTTTGGGAGATTTGTTACTATTTTTAATTTGTCTTAAGATGGGAGTATATAGAATACAAGAGCTTTCTTTATATGAACTACCGATTATCTCTCGGATAAATTTCTTAAATGTATCGTAGGATATAGTTTTTAATGGATACTTCTTTAAGTAAGCAAGTAAAAAATGTTCTGTTCCTACGTAAGGTTGTTTTAATGTAATCATTTCTGTTTCAGCAAGGGCGAATAGTTCTTTCATTTTTGTCACCTAATAAATCATATGCAAGAAAATTAAAAAAAGAAGTAAAATTTTTTACTTCTTACATTAATATGGCAACAGCTAAGATGATAAAGACAGCAATGATGAAAGCAACAACAAATTTCCAAATATATTGTAACCATTTAATATATGGGATATCAGCATAAGTTAAAGCTGTTAATAATAAGAAACTTGTTGGAACAAAGACAGCAGCAATAGCAGCACCTAAATGCCAAATAAGGAATGCTGATGCTATATCATCGACATATGTATTAAATATGTATAAGCCATATGTATTAGCAAATGATGAAAAATCAACAGTGAATATAAAGGCAATTATAGCAGTGAATGTTAAAGCAAAGATGTTGAATTTACCTTCACCAAGTAAACCATTAATGAATGTTATTGGCCATTTATATTTAGCAACCATAATTAAGATAACAAAAGTAAAGCCATAGATAAAGGCAACTTTAGATATCTTTTTAAGACCTAAACCAAAATTTCTAATAAAACTATCAATTGATATTTTAGAAGTTAAGGCGAAGATAATAGTCATAACTAAGAAACTAAACATCGCATAGATCATTTCGACATTTTCACCAAAACCACTAATAGTTAAACCTAATAAGTTATATAGGACTGGAACACCATCTAAACTAGCAAATGTTTCAAATTTATTTTGTAATTCAGAGAAGAAGGTAATATTAAAACTTTCTTTCCAATCAATATAAGCTAACATTGTTACGATAATAGTAAAAATAAAGATAACAATGTATGGCCATAATGTAACTTTCTTTCTTTTTGATAATTTTTCTTCATCTAATTCTTCAGGACAGAATAAATCATATTTACCACCATCAACTGATCTTTTATATTTATTCATATAAAGAATAGCGAATAAATTAAATAAAATATATGCGGCAATGAAAATAGTGATTCTTAATGGTAGAAGAGATTCTACTTCTTGAGGTAAAGTAGCAAATAAACTATTAAATGCTTCTAAACCATATGTACCAACAGTTTGACCTATAGTACCAATAAATAAACCACCAAATGCTGCACTAACGGCTGTTAATTTTTTACAACCATTTCTTAAGAAGACAGACATTATAAAAGGAATAACACAGAATAAAACTAATAATTGACTGCTTATTGAGGTATATATTCCCATTAATAAAGTAATAACTAGCATAGCTATTGCTTCTTTACCTTTAATTAGGTTAGCTGTTTTATCAACTAATTTACGATAAGCATTAGTTTGAGTTAAGACACCATAACAGCCACCAACTATGAGAATATAACAGATATTAATCATTACTGCTTCATTACAGAAAGTATAAAGGATAGCATATAAGATATCATATAAACCAGCTCTTACCATTCCGTCACTAGTAAATACTCCATTACTATAATATCCACCTGATATAAACCAAGATAATATCGCTACTATTAGAATAGCTATTGAAACGATTACTATCTTATCACTCTTTTTCTTCATATTGTAACCTCCTATAAAGAAATTATAACACAAATCAAAGTAATATAAGCATAAATTAGTTATATCTAATTAAATAATTATCTTAATTATGATATACTTAATTTAGGTGAAATTAATTATTAATTAGTTTAACTACCTGATTTAAGTTTTTTCATTTAATCCTCCTTTTGATTGAATTTAGTTGACCGACTAATTTTATGAAATTGAATGGAGGATTAAGTGATTTTTTTGTTTGTTAGTATTAAAAAAGATGAGTTTTATTAGAACTCATCAATTTTTTAATTTAATTCTTCGACTAAAGATGAATGTTAGTGACAGAATTGTTAATAAGAAGCCAACTATATAATAGATTTTATGACCGATGCCGCCAGTAACTGGAATGTCGTATGGGACTGGTTCATTTTTGATGATGAGATTATTATTAGGTAATACTAGTATAGCTTTAGGATTTTCTTGTCTGTCTATTTCATTTTGCATACCATAGAAGAATAAAATCGGCTCTTCTGGTAGCATATACCCCTCTGGGGCTTCAGTTTCTTCAATGATGTAATAGTTACCCGGTTCTAGATCCCAGTCTGCTTCCTTCTCAATTTTATATTGTCCTTTTTCATTTGTTTCAAAGTGCCAACCTTCTTCTTTATGGCATTTATATGTTTTCTCGCCAATAGTATATTCATCTGTTTCTTGAAGTTGTGATTCAGCTTTTAAGACAATACAGAAGTTAAATTTAGCACCTTGTAATTTTTTGCTTGTTTGATCTTCATCTACTTTTTCAAATGTTAATTCATAAGTATTTCCTTCACCGGCACCATAAATATTGTCTACTTGTAATACTCCTTGATAGTTAGTATCAGATTCAACTAATCCTTCTATACTTGCATTATTAGAAACTTGAACATCATTGCCCTTACTTTCTATTAATGCATCATAAGTAATAATCAATGCTTTACTATCAGGAACCTTTAATTTAAATTTTTTGTTTTCTTCTTCATCATCATTTAAAATTATACCCCATTCATTATTTTGAATAAGCTCACTAAGAGTTATATTTCCTTTACTGGTTAAGTCATTTCCATCTAAATCTGTAACCTTGATTGTGTCCATTTTAATTTGCATACCTACACTATTATCGTTAACTATTAAAAAATCATTTGTTTTGTTAAGCTTAACAGCGTTAGGATTAATCCTTAAAGTAAAATGAATTAGATTACTTGTTCCTTCTTGAGTAGCACTTTTAAATAATCTTGTAGGAAAATAATCAACATCTGTTTCTGCTTCCCATTTGGTTGAGTCTTTATCTCTAATTGATGCCTTATTATGTACTGGTGTTTTAATTTCATCTGAAGCATGTTCTGCTAAATATGCTTCTGTAGCTTTTAATTTGTAACGAAAAGAAAAAGAGGTAATATTTGGATTTTTAAATACTTCACTATACATATCACGATTGTGTCCTTTGTCGTCTTTACTTCTAAAATAAACTATTGGTACCGAAATAACTGTTCGTTTTTTACCATCGATTTCTTCTGTAGTGGTTATTGTTCTTTTAGTTTCTTCTTTCATAAATTGCCAGTGTGTTTCAACACCCCTATCTATGGTAACGATTTCAAAGCTATCTTCGACATATTCCCAACCTTCTGGTAAAACATCATAGAATTCAGCTTGCATACTTGTTTTGTATTCCCAACCGTGTTCTTTGCCATTTTGATTCCAGTTATCTTGCACTTTTTCAAGATATTTTTTAACCTCATCATCTGCTGTATTTAAAGAAACAGTATAATCAATTGTATTAGTTGTTTTGTCAAATTTTCCAGTTTTACTTAACTGATCAGCATCAGTATAAAAAGTAGTATAACCAGGATAGTAACCACTATAACGAAGATTGATATCATTGGTAATTCCTGCATCTAATACTTCTTTAACAGATTTTTGAATGATACCTTGTTCATTATCTCCTTTAAGATCAATATTTCCTTCAGTTAAATCTAAATCGTAATCGATGATTATTAAACGATCTTTTTGGTAATTCCAATTACCCCATCTTCCCCAAGAATCGTTTCCGTGTTGCTCCTCTTCTTTTAAGCCAAAAATGATATGAACAACATTGTCTTCAAATTTATAAACATATTGGTCCATGCTAGTTGGATCATAATTCTCAAAATTTCCAAACTTATATCCGGTAAGTTCTTTGGCTTGGTTTTTAATTTTGTTTAATTCCTTTATCAAGTCACGACCATTAGTGCTATCAGTCATATTCTTTTTTTCTTCATCTAAATCCATAGCACTTATTTTTATTTCTTTGACACGGCCATTTTCTTTAAATTCTTGAAGACTATAAGTTTTACCATTAAATGTTACGTTAAGATAATCTGATAAAAAGAATGGATGCCAATTTCCTTTTGGGACTATAGCATATACTGTATAATGTAATTTTTTAGCATTAGCATCATATTCTTGGTCTTTAACAACTTTTCCGCCACCAATTGGACTACGGAAAACATTTGTTTCGTTCTTCTTATGCTCTTCAACTTGATTTTCTTTTTCCTCTTGAGTATTTGGATCTGTAAATTTTGAAGTTCCTTTAACTTTTACATCATTAGTAATAGTATCCCCATATAAATCGGTTTCTTCTTTATAATCAACAAAATTAACTCGGTAATTGTATGTGACTATAACGACATCACCATCTTTTAAAGGGTTATATTTGCTATCTTCTTTTAATTTAATTTCAAAACTTTGATTTTCATTTTCGGAATCAGAAGCGTTAAATGTTATATCATAATCGTCTTTTGTTAATATGATTTCTTCTTCGTTGTCTCCGTGTTTAAGTGTGACTTTTATGCTGTCTTGTTGAAGTTTTATGTCAAAACCTTTATTATTAGGCTTTGTTAATTCATCTGTAATAACAACATCGTGAACATTACCATGTTCAACTGTGGCTTTTACAGTATAAGATAAAGTTCCTCCAGTAGGTTTCTTATCTGCTCCACCATCGTCTTCTGTATACATACCTGTTTTTTCCACTTCGACTTTTGCATCATTTGATATATTAAAATTAAATTCACTTTCGGTATCACCAAAGTTAACATTTTCATTATCTCCACCTGGATTTGGTTGAGTTGTAACTGCTATATCAAACGTTAACATAACATCAGTTGAACTATTAATAGCGGTTATTCCGTCATCATTAAGTTCGATTGTAAGAAGTCCATCTTTATCTATAGAATAATGGCCTATTTCTTTTGGCTCACCACCAATATTAACGGTTAAAGACATGTTTTCTAGTGGTTCAACGCTAAAATTTTTAGGAATTTGGTATGTTAATTTCTTTTCTTCAGTTGGTTCGAATTGAAGGCCTTGCGCACCATCCTCC
The DNA here is from genome assembly GCA_947585595.1 of uncultured Bacilli bacterium. Lineage (GTDB taxonomy): Bacteria > Bacillota_I > Bacilli_A > RF39 > UBA660 > Coprovivens. The sequence goes on along the minus strand of CANPXB010000003.1, from coordinate 13,690 downwards.
TGGAATTGCAAATGAATATTATATTTTTCCCCAACATATAAAGTTCCATCTTCGATGGAATTTCCTTTATTATCAGTAATAGTAACACCTTTGATAAAATCTTTTAAATTTGATGATTTGTTATCGTTAGTTAGTGAAAAACCTATACTAGCTACACCTATAATGAGAAACATTGTGATAGATAGTAAGATTATTATAAGGTTTACTTTATTTGCTGATTCACTATTATTTTTTAGAAAGATTTTCTTAATCTTATCCATAATACCACCATATCGCTTAATATAATGTCTTATAATGTGAACTTTCTTATAATATCTTCTATTTAATATTCTCTTTCCTTGATTTATGTATATTTTCCTATCTTAGTTAAAGTATAACATCTTTTAAAGGTTTAATATAGGTTTACTTGGTTTTTGATTTACTATTGGTTTACTAAGCAAAAAGATGAGTTTTTTAGACTCATCAATTTATTTTGTTGGTTTTAATCTAATTCTTCGCCATATTAATGATATAGATAAAACTGTTAGTAAAAAACCAATTGTATAGAAGATTTTTAAACCTATACCACCGGTAGCAGGTATATGATATGGAACCGGTTCGTTTTTGATTGTTAGCTTACCATTTGGCAAAGCATATAATGATCCCTTCGTTTGATCCATATCTCCCGGCATTCCATAATAGAATAAAATTGGATCTGATGGCATATAACCTTCTGGTGCATCTACTTCTTTAATAATATAGTAGTTTCCTGGTTCTAGATTCCAGTTATCTTTCTTTTCAATTTTATATTGTCCTTTATCGTTTGTAGTAAATGACCAGTTTGATTCTCTATGACATTCATAACTATTGCCATTAATTGTAATAGTTTCGGTTGTTTCAAGATCAGATTTTTCTGATTTAACAATATAAAAATCGAATTTTGCATCTTTAAGTTTTTTACTTACATCATCTTGGTCGACTTTCTCAAAAGTTAACTCGTAAGCACTACCATCTCCTGAACCATAAATGTTTTCAACATGAAGAGAACCTTGATACTCTGTATCAGATTCAGTAACACCATCTATACTTGCAGTATTGGAAACTTCCACATTTTCTCCTAATTTTTCGATTAATGCATCATAAGTAATTGTTAATGCTTTACTATCTGGAACTTTTAACCTAAAATGTTGGTTATTTTCATCTTCAGATGAAAGAAGTCCCCACTCACTTTCTGTTATATTTTCATTAAGAGTTATATTATCCTTTTTTGTTAATTCCTTTCCTGTTGAATCCAATACTTTAATACTTTCCATTTGAATTTGCATGCCTACACTAGTATCATTAACAACCAAGAAATTATTATTGCTTTTATTAAGTTTTACTCCATATGGATTTATTCTTAAAGTAAAGTGCATTAAATTACTTGAGTCGTCTTGTTTAGCTTCTTTATACAAATGAACTGGATAGTAATCAACATCAGTTTCAGCTGTCCATTTAGTATTATCTTTATCTTTTATTGAAGCTTTGTTATGGATTTTTATTGTCGTTTCTTCTGAAGCATGCTCTTTTAGCCATGATTCAGACGGCTTTAACTTATAATGAAAAGTTATTGATTTTACATTATCATTTCCAAAGTTTTCAGCATACAATTCATGATAAGATTTTTCATCTGTATATTTAAAATATATTATTGCAGCAGAAATTACATTCCTTTTTTGACCTTCTATTTCTACTTCTTTTGCTGGGCTTCCTAGTGGTTCTTCACAATATGGATAACGTTTTTCTTGCCATGTATCAACAACAATTGCCTCTAAGGTATCATCTACATACTCCCATCCTTCTGGTAAAATATCATAGAATTCGGCTTGCATACTTTTATCATAATTCCATTGATTTTTTTCGCCAACCTCATTAATCCAATTATTTGTTATACTTTTAAGATATTCTCTAATTTCAGCATCAGTAATGTTTAAAGTAACGGTATAATCGACTGTATTAGTTTTTTTGTCAAAAATTCCTTCCTTAACTATCTTTTCAGCATTAGTATAAAAAGTTGTATAACCTGGATAATAACCACCATAACGAAAATTAATATCATTAGTAATACCAGCATGTAGAACGTCATCAATAGGCTTACTTACTGTATTTTCTTTTTGACCCGTTGTTAAATTAACGTTTCCATCTGCTAGATTAAGATTATACTCAATAATGATCAAGCGATCTTTTTCATTATGGTAGTGTCCCCATCTTCCCCAATAATTGTCTCCTTTTTGCTCTTCTTCTTGTAAGCCGAAAATAATATGGAGAATTGAATCTTCTTTTTTATAGACATATTGATCCATATCTTCTGGATTATAACCTTGAAGATTTTCAAAATCAAAACCCGTTAGTGTTGTTGCTTGACTTTGAATTTCTTTTAATTTGTCAACCAAGGTACCATTATCATAACTATCAGTCATTTTCTTTTGTTCGTCGCTTAAATCCATGGCACTAACGCTTATATCATCAATACGATTAGTGTTTTTAAACTCTTTTAGACTATAGTTAACTCCATCTATAGTAACATTTATTTGATCTGTTAAAAAGAATGGATTCCAATCTCCTTTTGGTACTACTGCATAGACTGTATAATGTAATTTATTTGTTGTTTTATCATATTCTTGACCTTTAACGACTTTACCGCCACCAACCGGGGTACGGAAAACACTTGTTTCGTTTTCCTTATGTTCTTCAACAGATTTTTCTTCTTCGGTATCGGTTGTTGGATCTTTGATTTTATAAGTTCCTTGGACTTCTGCTTCATTTTTAACTGTATCCCAGAAAAATTCTCCACCAGATCCATAATCAACACGATAATTATATTTTACTTCAACAATGTCGCCATCTTGTAATGGATCATATTGACTTCCTGCTTTAATTTTAACTTCGAAAGATTGATTAGAAGAAGCATCATCCGTTTCGTTTTTTGCTAATATTAGTTCATAATCACTTTCAGTAAGAGTTATTGTTTTTTCTTCACCATTTACGATACGTTTTAGAGTAACAATTACATCTGGTTTACTATCTTTTTCTTGAAGTTGGAATTTAAAATTTGGATTATTTGGTAGTGTTAGTACATCCTTAATAGTAGCATTATGTACTTCTCCATGTTCAACTGTGGCTTTAACTGTATAAGACAATGTACCGCCGCTTGGATCTTTTCCGTCTTCTCCCTTAGCATCTTCTGTATAAAAACCAATTTTATCTACATCGACTTTAGCATCATTTGTTAAATCAAAATTGAAATTACTTTCAACGTCACCAAAATGAACCTTTCCGTCATCTTCGCCAGTATTTGGTTGAGCAGTAACTGTTATATCAAATTTAAATGAAACATCAGTAGAACTTTCAAGGGCCTTTTTTCCATCATCATTTAATTGAATTGTTAATAAACCATTCTCATCGATTGAATATGTACCTACTTCAACTTCTTGGTTGTTGATTGTGACCTTTAGAGAGGCGTTAGTTATTGTTTCAACTTTGAAGGTGCTAGGTATTTGATAAGTTAGTTGATTTCCTTCTGTAGGCGTAAATTGAATACCTTGTGCACCTTTTTCTTGAAATTGTAATTGTATATGATATTTTTCTCCAACGTATAAAGTCCCATCTTCGATGGGATTATTTTCAGCGTCTTTGACAGTAACTCCGTTTATAAAATCTTTTAAATCTGATGAACCATTATTGTTAGTAAGTGAGAAACCTATACTAGCAACACCTATAATGAGAAACATTGTAATAGATAGTAAGATTATTATAAGGTTTACTTTGTGAGCTGATTCACTATTATTTAGGATTTGCTTGTTTAACTTATCCATAAACTACCACCATTTTAGTGCAATATTAATGTGAATTTTCTTATAATATTCTTCTATTTAATATTCTCTCATTTTGATTTATGTATATTTTCCTATCGTATAATCATTATAACATTTTTTATAGATTATTTATAGGGATGTTTCTTTTTAATTTTTAACGCAAAAAGATGAGTTTGGTTCAAACTCATCAATTTATTTAGTTGGTTTTAATTTAATTCTTCTCCATATTAATGATAGAGATAAAACTGTTAGTAAAAAACCAATAGTATAGAAAATCTTTAAACCGATACCACCAGTAGCAGGTATATGGTATGGAACTGGTTCATTTTTTATTGTTAGTTTATTATTTGGTAGTACTAACAATGCTGTTGGATTTTCTTCTTTATTCAAGTTGTTTTGAGTACCATAGTAGAATAAAATTGGATCCGATGGCATATAACCTTCTGGCGATTCAGTTTCTTCTAATATGTAATAATTATCTGGCTCTAAATCCCAATCATCTTCTTTTTTTATTTTATATTGACCATTACTATCAGTTTCAAATTCCCATTTCGGATCTCCGTGACATTCATATTTCTTTCCACCGATTGTATATTCAACTGTTTTTTGTAGAGTAGAATCTTTTTTTATAACAATACAATATTTGAATTTAGCACCTTTAAGTTTTTTACTGGTTTGATCTTTATCAACTTTTTCAAATGTTAATTCGTAGGTGCTACCATCACCAGCACCATAAATATTATCAACACGTAGTGATCCTTGATATCCTGTATTTGATTCAGCTAAACCATCAATACTGGCACTGTTAGATACTCCAACACTTTCACCAGTATTTTCAATATATGCATCATATTTGATAATTAAATATTTCTTATCAGGAACTTTTAACCTAAAATGTCGGTTATTTTCATCTTCAGTTGATAATACCATGCCCCATTCGCTATCACTTATATCTTCACTGAGTGTGATGTTTTCTTTTTTAGTTAATTCCTGTTCGTTGACATCTAAAACTTTAATACTATCCAATATAACTTGAATACCTTCGCTTTTATCATTAACAATTAAATAATTATTATCCTTATTAAGATCAACACTATTCGGATTAACTCTTAAAGTAAAGTGCATAAGGTTACTATTTCCTTCTTGCTCGGCTTCTTTAAATAATCTAGTAGGAAAATAGTCGACATCTGTTTCTGCTTTCCATTTTGTTTCTTTATTATCTTTAATCATCGCTTCATTATGAACCGGTACTGCTTCATCTATTGAGGCATTGTCTGCTAAATATTTTTCTGTAGCTCGTATTTTATAATGAAAAGTTAGTGATGTAAATTCATTACTTTTAAAGATTTCAGTATGCATTTCATGGTTAGTACCATCGCCATCTACATTTCTAAAATAAATTATTGGTGCAGCAATTACATTTCTCGTTTTGTCATTTATCTTTTCTTGTTTTATTGGATTTCTAAGATCTGTTTTATATGGCTAGTGTTGCTCTCGGCCCCAACTAACTGTAATAGCTTCTAAGGAATTTTCTACATATTCCCAACCTTCTGGTAAAATATCATAAAACTCTGCTTGCATACTTTTATCATAATTCCATTGATGAGCTTCACCAACCTCCTTGTTCCAGTTATCTGTTATTTTAGCAAGATATTCTTTGATTTCTCCATCTGTTATATTTAAAGAAACTGTATAATCAATTGTATTAGTTTTTTTGTCAAAGACACCTTTTTTAACTATTTTTTCAGCATTAGTATAAAAAGTAGTATAACCTGGATAGTAACCGCCATAGCGTAGATTTGCATAATTGGTAATTCCTGGATGCAAAACTTCATCTACTGATTTACTTATTTCTTCTTTAGTACTACCATTTACAAGAGTTATATTTCCTTCTTTTAAATCAAGACTATACTTAACAATTATTAAACGATCTTTCTCGTATTTATAATGTCCCCATCTTCCCCAATAATCGTTTTCATGTTGTTCGTTTTTTTGTAAGCCGAAAATAATATGAAGGACTGAATCTTCTCTTTTATAGACATATTGATCCATATTTTCTGGCTTGTATTCTTCTGTAATATTATCGAAATCAAAACCACTTAATGGCTTTGATTTGTCTTGGATTTCTTTAAATTTTTTTATCAGGTCACTACCATTTGTACTATCGCTCATTTTCTTTTGTTCTTCAGTTAACTCTAGTGCACTAACGCTTATATCTCCAACTCGTCCACCTTTTTTAAATTCTTTAAGACTATAAGTTACACCATCGATAGTAACATTTATTTGATCAGTTATGAAAAATGGATTCCATTCTCCATGAGGTATTACAGCATAAATTGTATATTGTAATTTATTATCTTTCGCATTATATTCGACATCTTTAACAACTCTACCACCATCAACTGGTGTGCGGCTTACTCCAACTTCATTATCCCTAGTTTCTTCTATTTCCTTTTGCTCTTCTTCTTGAGTTGATGGGTTTTTAAATTTTGATGTACCTTTAACTGTGACATTGTTTTTAACAGTATCCCAATACTCGTCGTCACTACCATCTTTATAATCAACACGGTAATCATATGTAACAAAAACGATGTCTCCATCTTTTAATGGATTGTAATCTTCTTTTGTTATTTTTAATTCAAAAGTTTGATTTTGTTGAGATTCCTCAGACTCTGTTACATCTTTTTCAACTTTTAATTCATAATCGTTTTTATTTAGAGTTATTGTTTGTTCTTTGCCATCTACTACTCTTTTAATAGTAACTTTGATACTATCCTCCTTGAATTCGAAATTAAACCCTTTATTTTTTGGTATTGTTAAAGAATCTCTAATAACTGCATCTTGTACTTCACCATGTTCTACAGTTGTTTTTACAGTATATGATAGTGTTCCGCCTTTGGGGCTAGGGCCTTCGTCTTCTTTATAAAAGCCATTTTTTTCAACATCAACTTTTGCGTCATTGGAAATATTAAATTCAAAATCGCCATCAACATCGCCGAAGTGGACATTATCACCAGTTCCATCTGGATTTGGTTGAGCAGTAACAGTAACGTCAAAGACAAGAGAAACATCAGTTGAACTATTTAAAGCTGCTTTGCCTTCTTCTGTTACATCTATTGTAAGGTTTCCTTCTTCATCTATTGAATAAGTTCCTATATTTTTTTCTTCATCACCAATTTTTACTTTTAGTGGCAAATTTTCAGCTTTTTCAACACTAAAGTTTTTAGGAATTTGATATGTTAGTTGGTTTGATTCATTAGGTTCAAATTGAAGGGCTTGAGCACCATCTTCTTTAAATTCTAGTTTTATATGGTATTTTTCTCCAACGTATAAAGTCCCATCTGTGATGGGATGTCCTTCCATATCAGTAACAGTAGCACCTTTAATGAAATTCTTTAGTTCTGATGAGCCATTATTGTTTGTTAATGAAAAACCTATACTGGCTACACCTATAATGAGAAATAAAGTAATAAATAATAAAATAATTATAAGGTTTACTCTGCTAGCTGATTCACTATTATTTAGGATTTGTCTTTTTACGTTATCCATAAACTACCACCGTATTAGTGCAATATTATTGTGAACTTTCTTATAATTTTTTTATTTAATATTTTCTACTTTTAATATATTATTTTCCTACTATATAAGTATTATAACATTATTTAGAGATTATTTATAGAGAGGTTTCTTATTTGGTTTATTAAAAATGACGAGTTTTTGAAGCTCGTCAATTTAAAATTTATTTATTAAATTTAACTCTTCTATTTAAAATGAAACTTATTGATATTATAGTTAATAAGAATCCTAATACATAGAAGATTTTTAAGCCTTTACCACCTGTGACAGGAATTTTGTATGGTACTGGTTCATTTTCAATAGTTAGTTTATCATTTGGTAGTACAAGTTTGGCTGTTGGATAATTTTTAGTATCAAGTTGACTTTTCATTCCATAAAAGAATAATATTGGCTCTTCAAGTGGCATATATCCTTCTGGTGCTTCTACTTCTTTGATTATATAATAATTGTTTAAATCTAAATCCCAGTCCATTTCTTTTTCAACCTTGAACTGACCATGTTCATCCGTAGTAAATTCCCAGTTTTTTTCCTTAAAACAATTATATGTTTTATCACCAATTGTAATTTCATCAGTTTTTTCTAATTTAGATTCATCGGCAATAACAATATAGAATTCAAATTTGGCTCCTTCAAGTTTCTTTTCACTATAATCTTTATCTACTTTTTCAAATGTTAGTTCATAAGTACTACCTTCACCTATACCATAAATATTATTAACTTGAAGTGATCCCTCATAACTTGTATCTGATGCAACTATTCCTTCAATACTAGCTTTATTAGAAATGGTAACTTCTCCTAAATCTTCGATTAGGGCATCATATTTTATCTCTAATGCTTTATTATCTGGAATTTTCAAACGGAATTGACTGCTATCATCATCTGAAGAAAGTAAACCCCATTCATTTTCTTCTAATTTATCATTTAAAGTTATATGTCCTCTAGATTTTAATTCTTTACCATCTTTATCTATAACTTTTATTGTATTAATTGTGATTTGGATTCCTTCACTTTTATCAGTGACTTGTAAGTAATCATTATCTTTATCTAAATCAACTCCTCCAGGATTGATTTCTAAGGTAAAATGCATTAAGTTTGTAGAACCATCTTGTTCTGCTATCTTATTTATTCTAGATGGCATAAAAGGAATTATAGATTCCACTTCCCAATATTTTGTTTTCTCGTTTTTAATTTCAGCATGATTAACAACATCTGTTGGTGTATCACTTTCACCATGAGCGTTTATCCACTCCTTTGTAGCTTTAATTTTATAGGTGAACGATAATGAAGCTAAGGATTCATTAAATGTATTAAATATTTCTAAATTAGTACCATCGGTAGTTTTAAAATAGACAAGAGGGGCGTATATATCACCATTTTCGTCAGTTGGACCTCTGGTTGGTTTTTTCATCGAACTTATATCATCAAAAATATGTTTATTTTCCCATTTATCTACTGTAGTAGCATATAAACTACCTTCAACATATTCCCATCCTTCTGGTATTTTATCATAGAAGACATCTTTTAAACCTGATTCAAAATTCCAATCATGTTCTTCTGTACCTCTTCGTATGTATTCTTCTTTGACTGATTCTAAATACTTAACAACTGTATTATCTGTAGCATTTAATGATACTGTGTATTCAATTGTATTATTGCTTTCATCTTTAACACCATTTTTTTGCATTTTAGGTATGGTGTTAAAGTAAACTGTATCAACAGGATTGTAACTACCAAAACGTAAGCTAATATTATTATAAATACCTTCTAGAAGGATATCCTCAACACTCATTTTTATTTTGTTATTATTATCACTCATCTCAGTAAGTTCTATTTCACCATCAGACATATCTAAGTCATATTCAGTAACGATAAGTCGATCTTTATTATGATCCCAATGTCCCCACTGATACCAATGACCATCATCTCTTTCATCTTTTGTGAGTCCAAAAATAATAAATAAACTTTGATCTGCATATTTATAGATGTAATTTTCTATGCTTTCAGAATTATAAGCATCATCTTTGTTATCAAAATTGAATTTATTCAACGGCGTTGATCCTTCGATATACTTTTTTAAGTCTTTAACTTTTTCTTCTTTAATTGTGTTTTTATCCCACTTAAACCATTCGTCAATATCTTTCGCTTTAACTGTTAAATTACTTACCCTACCATTTTCTTTAAACTCATGCATATAATATTTTTTACCATTATGATTAACTGATATATCATCATATATATATAGAGGTTCCCATTTACCTTTAGGGATAATCGTATAAAGTGTATAATGGACTTTTTTAGTCTGCGGATCATAATCAAAGTCTTTAATGACGACGCCACGTTCTGGAGAAGTTACAGCAATATCTGTTCGGTTAGTTGCTTTTTCCTCTATTTCAGTTTCTGGCTCTTCTTGATTTTCAGGTGTCACTATTCCTTTAACTGTGACATTATTTTCGACAGTATCCCATAAAAGATCACCACTATTTTCGATATAATCAACATGATAGTTATATGTGACTTCAACAATGTCACCTTCTAATAACGGATTATAGTTACTACTATCTTTAAATTTTAATTTAAAAGTATGATTATCTGCTTCTTCTATATCGTAATCTTCTTCACTTAATGTATACTCTATTTCTTCATCATTTACCATCCGTTTGAGTTTGACTGTTACATCTAGTTTATCACCACTTTTTTGAAGAGTAAATTTGAAACTTTTATTATTTGGTAGTGTCAAGCTATCGGTAATAGTGGCATCTTTTACCTTACCATGTTCAATAGTAGTTTTAATAGTATATGAAAGTGTTCCACTATGAGCAATTCCATCTTTATCAAGTTCATCTTCTTTATATGAACCCGTTTTTTCAACTTTTATTTTCGCTTCATCTGAGACATGGAAATTAAATTCTTTACCAACATCACCAAAATTGACTTTGCCATCATCGCCACTTTTATTTGATTGAGCAGTTACAGTTATATCAAATAAAAGTGAAATATCCTTTGAGCTTTCTAGCGTTGTTCTGCCTTCGTCAGTAACATCAATTGTAAGTAAGCCGTTTTCATCTATTGAATAGGTTCCTATTATTTTTTCTTCTTCGCCTATTTTAACTTTTAATTCTCTACTTACTACTGGGTCAACATTAAAGTTTGATGGAATTTGGTATTTTAGTTTATTCTCGTTATCAGGAGTGAATTGTAATCCTTGTGCTCCTTCTTCTTTGAATTGTAATTGAATATTATATTTTTCTCCAACATATAAAGTTCCATCATCGATGGAATTCCCTTCATTATCAGTAATAGTAACACCCGCAATAAAATCTTTTAAATCTGAAGATTCAGTACTACTCGTTTCTGAGAAACCGATACTAGCAGCACCTATAATAAGAAATAAAGTAATAGATAATAAGATTATTATAAGGTTTACTTTACTATTAGATTCATTTTTACTGAGAAATAATTTCTTTACCTTATCCATAGTACCACCATGTTTATACATAATAATGTATTAACTTGAAGTTTCTTATAATATTCTATCTAACATTTTCCTATCCTGTGTACATTATAACATTTATCAACAGTTAAAGATAGGTTAAGATGAGAAAAAAAGATGAGTTCAGTTGAACTCATCATTATTTTATTTTTGATTTTTTGTATATTAAGGATATTGCTAATATTATTAATAATAAACCTGTTACATAGAAAACTCTAGTTCCTATACTTCCTGTTCTTGGAATGTTATGTGTTTTTTCATTGGTTATATTTAATGTACCATTTGGCAAAGCAAATACTGCTGTTGGGTAATTTCCTTTGTCTATTTCATTTTCAGGACCATAATAGAATAAGATAGGTTCTTCTGGTAGATAGTATCCAGGTGGTGCTTCTATTTCTTTTAAGATATAGTAGTGGCCTGGTTCCAAGTTCCAGTTAGCATCTTTTTCGATAACATATCTTCCGTTTTCATCAGTTGTAAATTTCCAATCATCTTTTCTATAACACTCGTAAGATTTATCTCCTATAGTGATATCATTTGTTTTAGTAAGTTCTGTTTCTCCACTTAAAACAATACAGAATTCAAATGTAGCACCAGGAAGTTTCTTTGTTGAGAGATTTTTTTCAGTTTTAGCAATTGTTAATTTATAGGTACTACCTGCACCTCCACCATAAACGTCATTTACTTGTAGAGTTCCGCTATAACTAGTGTCAGACTTTCCTACACTATCAATACTTGCGCTATTAGATATAGGTACACTCTCACCAGTTGATGTAATTAAGGCGTCGTAAGTAATTGTTAGAGATTTACCATCTGGAACCCTTAGTTTAAATTGACTTGATTCATCAGTTTCAAGAGTACCCCATTCATTACTATTTAAATTATCATTAACTGTGACTGGGCCTTTGTTTTGTAATACTTTTCCACTAGAATCTTTTACTGTAATAGTATCAGTTTGAATTTGAAGTCCTGTACTAGTATCAGTAACAATTAAATAGTCATTGTTTTTATCTAAGTTAACACCACTTGGATTAACTGTTAAAGTAAAACGCATTAGGTTACTATTTCCTTCTTGCTTAGCATCTTTGATTAAACGAGTTGGGAAATAGGCGACATCTTCATCATCAGACCATTTATTATTTGTTTTATCTTTAAGCATAGCTGTATTATGAACTATGGTATCTTTATCATCTTCGGCATGTTGTTGTATGTATTCATCGGTTGCTTTTATTTTATAGTGAAATGTTATTTGTGTATAATTGTTATCTTTAAAAGTCGTGGCATACATATCGTGATGTTGGTTGTTTGAATCATAGTATTGAAAATATACTAAAGGTGCTTCGATAACATTTCTACTTTTGCCATCTATTGTTTCGGTCTTTGATTCAGGATAGTGTGCATCTTTCTTATATGGCCATTTTGTTTCTCTTCCCCAGCTCAGTGAAACGGCATATAAACTATCAGGAACATATTCCCAACCTTCTGGTAAGATGTCATAGAAAACTGCTTGCATAGAGTGATTATAATCCCAACTATGTTTTTCCCCTACATAGCTCCAATCATCTGTAACTGATGTAAGATAAGCTCTTACTTCGTTATCAGTAAGGTTTATAGAAACTGTATATTCAATAGTATTAGTATTTTTATCAAATGTCCCTTTTTTTTCTATTTTTTTAGAATCATTATAAAATGAATATGTTCCCATACTATAACCATCATAATGAAGTTGAACGGTGTTGGTTATACCTGGATGTAATACTTCTTCTTTTGGAAATTCTTTAACTCCTTCTTCATTTCCTTTTTTTAAAGATAATGTATCACTAGATAAATCAAGATCATATTCAACAAGAAGGAGACGATCTTTATCATATTGCCAATGGCCCCATTGATCCCAGTAATTATCATTATTCTGTCCATTTTGAAGACCGAATATTATATGAAGTGATGTTCCACCATATCTTACAACATATGAATTCATATCGTCTGGTCTGTAACCATCTAAACTTTCTTTGTAATCATAACCTTTTAGTTCTTTCTTTTCACTATCTACTTTTTTTAATTGGTTATATAATTCAGGGCCAGCTGTTTCGTCCTTCCAGGTTATCATATCATCAGTTAAATCAATAGCACTGACTTTGACATTTTTTACTCGACCATTTTGGTTAAACTCTGAAAGTAGATAATATTCACCTTCAATAGTTGTAGACATATCATCATAAATAAAGAATGGTTCCCATGTTCCTTTTGGAACAACAGTATATATTGAATAATGTAATAATTTATTTTTCTCATCATATTCTTGATCTTTAACTATTTTTCCACCACCAATTGGATTACGACTTACTCCAACTTTAGTATCATCACTTTCAGAGACTTTTTTTTCTTCTTCTCCTTCTGATGGATTTTTAATTTTTTGCTTGCCTTCAACTGTTACTTTGTTTTCTACTTCATCCCAATATTTTTTACCTTTGTCTTGATAGTCAACACGATATTCATAAGTAACTTCGACAACGTCTCCTTCACTTAAAGGTAAGTATGTACAAGTATCTTTTAATTTTAATTCGAAAGATTTCTGTTGATAAGGTCCTTCTGAATCTTGAATTACAGACTTTAATTCGTAGTCTTCTGGTTGAAGTGTAACTTCATCTTGACCATTTTTTTTGATTTTAACCGTTACATTTGGAATACCTTTGTTATCTTCAGTTTCAATCGTAAAACTTTCATTTTCTGGAGGTGTTAAAACATCAGAAATTACAACATCATGAACTTCTCCATGTTCAACAGTTGTTTT
>CANPXB010000002.1 GCA_947585595.1 uncultured Bacilli bacterium | reverse complement strand
GAGAGTTTATATAAGAAAGATAAAGATAAATTAGCTCAATATACGAAGATTTTATATAATCAAGCGAGATTAATAGAAGGATTACCTATTGAAAATCCAACAGAATTAACTAATTTAATCTGTGATAACTTAATTAAAGAGAAATAGTAGAGATACTATTTTTTCTTTTGTTCTAATCTTTTATGTTATAATAAGTAAAATTTAGAGGTGCATTATGGTTGAGGTTAAAACTATTGAGAATGACTTAGATTGGCTTAGAAAGAAAAGTAGATTAGTTGATATAGATAAAGATGATATTATAGAAGATATAAAGATATTAGAAGAATATTGCTTAAATAATGGAGTTTTTGCCATGGCAGCTATTCAACTTGGGATAGATAAAAGAATTATATATATTAAAAATACAGATTTAAAAAAAGTCGATGACGATGATTGGAATGAAGCACAAGTTGTAATTAATCCAGTTATTGTTAAAAGAGAAGGTTTAACTAAGTATTGGGAAGCTTGTGCTAGTTGTTTAGATAATATGGGCTTAGTTTTAAGACCATATAAAGTTTTAATTAATTATATTGATATAAAGGGTAAGAAACATCAAAAGACTTTTAAAGGATTTTCGGCAACAGTATTTTCACATGAATATGATCATTTAGATGGAATACTACATATGGATAAGGCTTTAGAATTAAAGGTAATGGAAGCTGAAGAACGAAAAGAATTTAGAAAGACACATGGTTATGAAATAATTTCTAAAGATGGAGAGTTCTTAGAATTGGAGAAGAAATGGCAAAAGAAGTAAAAACTAATGCAATGAGAATATTAGAAGCAAATAAGATTGAATATGAAGTTTATTCTTTAGATCTTAAAGAAGCTTTAGACGGAGTGAGTGTTGCTCATTTACTTAATGTTGATGAAAATATGTTTTTTAAGACTTTAGTTACGGTAGGTAAGAGTAAAGAACATTATGTTTTTATGGTACCTGTAAATGATAATTTAGATTTAAAAAAGGGAGCTAAAGTAGTAGGTGAAAAAGATTTAGAGATGATTCCTTTAAAAGAATTATTACCTTTAACTGGATATGTTCATGGTGGATGTTCACCAGTTGGTATGAAGAAACAGTTTAAAACAGTAATTAATGAAACTTGTTTATTATTTGATAATATTTATTTTAGTGGTGGTAAGATAGGTGTTTCAGTTAAAGTTAATAAAGATGATTTTATTAACAAGATGAATATTATGGTCGCAGATATTATAAGATAATAATTTATAAGTTATAGAGGATTAACTAATATATATAGTAAAATAATTAATAGTTATAATATAATAAATTTAAGGAGGGAACTTATGATAAAACAAAAGAATAAAGGAACATTAATTGTTATTTCAGCTCCAAGTGGTAGTGGAAAAGGGAGCGTTATTGAAGGCTTACTTAAAAATGATAGTAAGAATAGATGGTTATCAGTATCTACTACGACAAGACCAATAAGAAGTAATGATATACCAGGTGTTACTTATAATTTTGTTACAAAAGAAGAATTCGAACAAAAGATTAAAGAAGGTTATTTCTTAGAATATACTAATTATGTTGGTAATTATTATGGTACACCTAAAGAATTTATTAGTGATAAATTAAATAAAGGAATAGATGTAATATTAGAAGTAGAGATAGAAGGAGCTAGTAATATTAAGAAATTAATACCAGAAGCTTTATTTATCTTTATAATGCCACCATCTTTACAAGAAATGGTTAGAAGACTTAAAAAACGTGGAACTGATTCTAAAGAAAAGATATTAGAAAGATTCCATACAGCATATAAAGAAGTCAATGAAGTTACAAAATATAACTATGTTGTAGTCAATGATAAATTAGAAGATGCAATAGATAAAGTAGAAGCGATTATTAAAGCTGAAAAATGTCGTGTTGATCGTATTGAAGAAGTATTCTTAAATACAACAGAAGAAGAAATCCATGAATTATTAATGGATGATAAAGAATTTGTTAATGAAGATATTAAAATATAGAATGAGAATTCATTCTTTTTTTCTGGGTTTTATGTTATGATATTAATAGTAAAATAGGAGATGGCTAGATGAATAACAAGGGAACTAGAATATATGGTCGAGCTCAAAGAATAGAGTTTTTTCAAAAAGTTATTTATTTTGTAATTGCAGTTTTTGCTATTGCCATAGTATTTATAATTCTTAGCAATCGAAAAGAAAGTGTTGATGATAATGTTAATTTTTCTTATTTAAGAGAATATATGGAAGCGAATGGATATAGTTGTGAAATGATTCATCAAAATGGTGGTACTTGTACATTAAAAAGTGATGCTAGTACTTCAATGTTTATAAGGCAAAATAATGGATTTGAATTTATAATTACTTCGGAAGCTTATAATTTAGATATTAAACATATTCCTGATGATGATAAGATTACTTTTAATACAACTGCTAAAGCATTAGCTGGATATAAGAGTACTGATTATACTTGTACAACTAAAGGAACAATCTTAGATGAGTTAGATAAATGTGTTGATAAAGATAATAATGAATTAACATCTAATGCTTATATTAGTGTTGTGGAAATGGCTATTAAAGATTTAAATAATTTTGTTGATAGTTCAGGATATCGTAAAGATGTCTTATTAGAAAATTATGAATGGGTAAAATAAAAGGGTGAGTTTAAATTACTCATCCTTCTTTTTTTTAGATTTCTTTTTCTTTTCTTTAACGTCTTTAGATTTAACATCTTTGACTTTTTTTTTATCTTCTGTAATATCAACTGGTTCATCGGGAACAATTAATGTAGTTGTACCTTCAACTTCTGGCTCAGTTTTATCTTTAGTATAGAAAATATAACCAATAATTTCTAAGACGGCATAGACCATCATAATAATACCAACTGTAGTTAAGACAACATCTCCAACAACTATTGAATAAATACCAGTAGCTATTAATAATAGTGAAACAATTAATAGTGGTAAGAATTTACCATTTTTAGGATTGATTGATAAAGCATTAATAAATCTAATAATACCTGTAAATAAGATCCATGCACCAATTATAAATCTAATAAATTGTTCTATTGCTGCAGAACATAGAATAAATACTAAAGCAAAGATTAAGGCAACAAAACCAAATAATAAAGATTTTTTACTTGATTTTTCAGGATTTCTTCTATTTAAAAAATAAAGAACAAAATTTATTACAGAAACAACTCCTAAAATAACACCGACAGAAATAGATAAGAATTTTACTACTTCTTCAGCTCTACTAAATAATATAGCACCAATTATAAAGTAAATAATTGAACTAATTAATGATGATTGTGATGAATATGATTTAACTTTGATTTCCATTTTAAGACCTCTTTCATTATTGTTATTATACAACATTGTAAAGATATTTAGCAATAAGTTGTATTTTATAATATTTTATGTGGTATAATTATTTTGAATAATAAGGAGGGTGCTTGATGCTAGATTTTGATGCTGTTTTAGAGTTAATGAAAAAGTATGGGTATAGCTCGACATCTATCCACCCTTACATATATCAAAATGGTGAAAATATAGGTATTTGTTATACTTATATAGATGATGAATATGGTTTACTTGAAAGAGTTAAAATATTTGATAATATTGAAGCTTTAGAAGAATTTTTAAAAGAACAAAGTTGGTTAAAAAGTAATGGTAAGAATTATAATGTAAGAATGATTCTTGATAACTATGAATCTTCGATGCCAAAAGTATTATATTTACGTAATGAAAAAGTTATGGTTGAAGGCGAAATGGCTGATATAGATAATTTTGATTTACGTGAAAGTCAAAGACAACAAATGGATGAAGTATCACAAATATTATATGAAGCTGGAGATTTACTTTTAGTATATGATGAAATAAAAGCTAGACAATTACAGTATTTACAAAAGATAATTGCTTTAAAAAATACCTTAAGATCTAAATACTTTGACTTACAAAAAGAAGTAGATACTTATAATAAGTATAAAGTAGAGAGAAATTTAACTTTATTACCTGATGTTTTAGATAAAGGTAGTATTAATGAAGTATTAGAAACAACTCTTAAAGATCAATATAATATGTATATTGCTGAAAGACCTTCTTTAGAAGAAATAAAGGATTTTATTAAACAAGTTTGGGACTTAAATATGAACTTAGAGTTAAATACTAAGTATTATGAAGCACAAAAGGAAGAAAATGATATCCGTAATGAAATAAAGGTTGTTGATAAGAAACTTGAATTAATGGAAAGTTTAAAAGAAGAATTAAAACCTTTATTTGGTATAGATTTAGTTGGAAGATTTAAGAAGATTAACGAGGAATGTCGTAAAGAAAGTAAATATATGTCTAAGAATTTTATTGAAGAAAGACTGGCCTTAGTTAATAAGAAATATGAAGTATATGATAAATTAGATTTGTATTATGCTTCTGATTATTTAAGAGAAGCTTTTCAAAATACTAATTATGATGATTTAGCTATTAAATATTCAACTAAAGCTAATGAAGAAACAATTAATAAAGGTCGTTTACCATTAAATGATATTGTATCTGATTTAGCTATCCAATACCGTGATAAATTAAATAGTGAAGAACAAAGTATTTTAGTTTTATATAATAATAGTAAATTTGCGAAGATGTTTGATGCGATTTTAGAAGTAGATAATTTTGATCAAGCACCTTTAAAAGATATTTTAAAGAAAATTAATGCAATAAAAGGTATATCTAAGATTAAAACTGAATGTTATGAAAATGTTAAGAAAAGAATAGATGATCCAGTAAATGCTAATGTTAAACAAACACTATTTAGTAATGTTGATTTTACAACATTTGATACTTATATTGCTTCTTTAGTAAAGAAATTAGCTAATTTAAAAAATGTTAATAATAAGATGACTATTAAGAGTGATTTTAATATGTATACTTTAGTTAATAAAGCAGATGATTTAGCAAAAAGAAAATTTATATCTGTTACTAATGATTTAAATACAATGTTAAATGAAGCTAAAGAGTCTCATGCAATGATAGGTATATGTTTACTTAAAGATCGTTTACCTGTACTATATTCCCCTTATTATTTTGATTTAGGTGATATGTATAGTAAAGGTGCTTCTCCTTTAATGGAAATTAAGGAAATGGTAACTTTTGATTTATTAATTGATAAAGCAGATATTTCAATATATCAAGATGAAAATAAAGTTGAGGTAAATAGATATTATACAGAACCTAAAGTTAGTGAAAATATTAGTTATGTTGATGATATTAAGTTTAGTTATTCAACAGTTTTCTGTAAGTTCTCATTAGTTAGTACTTTACCAGTGAGTGAAGAAGTTCCAGTAAGTAGTACTGTAACTGCTCAAGCTCAACCAGAACCAGTTAAGCAAGTTACATCAGTTGCTACACCTGTTACTCCAGAAGTAAAAGAAGAGGTACCAAAAGAAGAAAGTGCTTCAGTAGTTACGGAAGCGAAAGTTGAAGAACCTAAATTAGAAAGTGCACCAATTGTAGCTGAAGAAAAGGTTGAGGAACCTAAAGCAGAGAATACTCCAGTAGTAGAAGAATCTAAGACTGAAGTTGTTGTTCCACCAAAAGAAGCAACTACTGTAGATGTGACTGAACTGGTTCCGGTTGAACAGCCAAATAAGCAACCAACTGAAGAACAAAGTGCAGTTACTGTGACGCCTATTGTAGAAGAAAAACAAGAAGAAGTTGTGGCACCAGTAGAAGAGAAGAAAGATGAAATTAAAGAAGAACCAGTAAAAGAAAGTTCTAAAGTACCAGTTAAAGAAGAACCAAAGACTCAAGAGAATCAACCAGAAATAAAAGAAGAACCTCCTAAGGTAGAGGAGAAGCCTAAGGAAAAAAATGGTTTTGTTGATTTAGCTAAGGCATCGACTTCTACTCAAGGAAAACAAACATTATCATTAGATGATTTTAAACCAACTACAATTATTGAAGAACCTCCTAAGCCAGTAGATACTCAAAAACCTAAAAATGTTAAAGTTATTAAAAAAGTTGGATCTATTGGAAGTGCAGCTCCAGTTAAGAAAGAACCTTTAGTAAATAGTCCAGTGAATAATGTTGAAACACCAAAAGTGGAAACACCTAAACCTACAACGAATGTTAATAGTGGACAAACTAAAAAGAATATTGTGGTTAAATCCGTAGGAAGTATTGGAAAACCATTAAATAAAAAATAGATAGAGGAGATGTGAAATGAAAAAATTAAAAGAAATAATTAAGAATTTTTTTCCAACCTTAAAGAAATATGCTAGTTATTTAATGAAAGTAGGGTATAAAGAATTATTTGTTAACACAGTTATTCTATTTTGTTTAATTGTTTTATCAGCTTTTGTTTATGTACCTATTGCTGTTTTTCAAGATTTTATTAAAGATACCTTACAATTATTTGCAGGTTTTGGTGAAACATTTGATGCTATATTTTATTGGGTATTTAATTTAATTAGTGCTGTATGTGCAATCTTAGTATTTATGTGGTTATTTAATATGAGATTTGAATCAGTACAAAATAAAGAGACAGGTAAAGAAGAAAAGAAATCTAGTAAAGAAGAGAAAGAAGATAACTTTGATTTACCTAAAGCTAAAAAGAAGTAGAAAAGATGATTATTCATCTTTTTTTGTGGCAAAAAAAAGACTTGATTTAATCAAGCCTTAATTATTATTTTTGACCAGCTGTATATTTTTCTGTTACAACTTTTGTTTTACCTGTAAATGTCCAGCCTTCTAAGTATGAATTCTTACTCCATTTATATTTATATGAAGTAGTTTTCTTAGTTGTTACTGTAGCATCAATTGTAATAGTTGATCTCTTAACACATTTATCACCATTTACAGCATAATCTGTAGGACAAGTGTAGTATTTAACAGAACCTTTTACAACTTTAGTACATTTAGTACCATTTAATGTAGCACTACTATCTTCACAATAGTATTTAGTAGTAGTTGCTATTCTATAACACTTAGTATTAACACCAGTACCTTCAGCTGTATAGCCAGTAGGACAAGTATAATCATATATATCTGTAGGAGTAGCACTAATTTGATATAAACATTTATTTCCACTTAGTGTATATCCAGTAGGACAAGTATATGTTTTACCACCAGGTACTAATGTAGCATCTTGAGTAATTGTACAAGTTGTACCACTTAATGTACCTCCACTAGGACAAGTATATTGACCAGCACCAGTATTTTTAGATGCATCATATGTTCTGACACAACTAGAACCATTCTTAGTATATCCAGCAGGACAACTATAAGTAGTATTTGCAGTAGCAGTAGCAGTTAATGTACAAGTATTACCACTTCTAGTTCCACCACTAGGGCAACTATATGTAGTATTAGCTACAGCATTATAGCTACTTGATTTAACACACTTAGTACCACTTAATGAACCACCGTTAGGGCAACTATATTTAGTTGAAGCACTTTGTGTGTAATATGTGTATTTATACCAAATGCCTTTATTACCACAAGGTGAACCACATACAGCACCAGAAACGGCACCAGCATAAACTAATTTAGATGTAGTACCAGTATATGCTTGATTTGCTGAAGTATAATATCTAGTTCCTGCAACTCTCCATCCACTATATGATGTACTAGGAGTTGCATTATAACTACTTGATGAAACACACTTAGTACCACTTAATGAACCACCATTAGGACAACTATATTTAGTTGAAGAACTAGCGTTATAAACTTTATAACAACTAGAACCATTCTTAGAATATCCAGAAGGACAAGTGTATGTAGTTGAAGCACTAGCATTTTGCGTTATTGTACACTTAGTACCATTTAATGTACCACCACTAGGACAAGTATAACTTGTACCACCAGCTACATAAGTAGCAGTATATGATTTAGTACATTTAGTACCGTTTTGAGTAAAGCCACTAGGACAAGTATAAGAGTTACCTCCTTGATGTTCTGTAGCATCAATATATTTAATACAATAAGATCCATTTAATGTATATCCAGTAGGACAAGTATAATCAGTTCTTACCTTTGTTTTAACTGGATTAACATATTCTTTTTGACCTTCAGTAACTACTTTAGCATCAACTACGATAGTTTGATCTGGGTTATATACTGGAGTTGCATCGATAGTAGCACCAGTAGTTCCTTTAGTACACTTAGTACCATTTAATTTATATCCACTAGGACATGTATAAACTTTTTTAGTAGTTGTTACAGCTTTTTTATGTTGATAATAAGTTGTTTTATATAGTAAGTCATCAACTACATTACCGTCTTTATCAACGTTAGGAGAACTTGCTATATCTTCATCATTATTATTATCATTGTCATTTGTATTAGTATTATTGTTATTATTTGTTTGATTATTATTACTATCAACTATTTGAGTAGTACAGTTTCCATTTTTACAAACAGAAGTACATCCAATTGTTTCTAGAATATAATCTTTTTGATCACCACAATTAAGTTGAACTTTTAAAGCATATTCTTCATCAGATATTTTTGATAATTCAACTCTACTTGATGTTTCATCACAAGTTTCACCATCTTTATCAGTGAATCTTATAAGTAAGTGGTTATCAAACATTTCTTTTAATGTCATTGAAGTTTGTTCACCAACATTATTAGGTAATTTATCAACTGTATAATAACTCTTAGCTGCATCTTTCATAGCGTTTATATTATTATTATAAACATTATCATAGAAGACATCTAAGTTAGGTCTTGGGAATAACCATAATAATAAGATAATAAATAGAATTAACATTACTATTTTAATTAAGATATCTTTCCAATTAAGACCTACTTTATAAGTATAATTGTTATCTTCGTACATATTCAAAACCTCCTCTCAATTAGTTTAAACTTTTTTGATATGTGTTTTCGTAAGCATTATTTTTACCATAGTATTCCATTAATGCACGATTTATTGTATTTACTTGATTAATATATGAGAAGTTTTTACCATCTGGTTGATCGATTAAAATGTAACCTTCATCATCTAATGCTATTTCATGAAGATCATCTTCACATAATGCATTGAAATATTCAGTTATTTTTAAGTAATCGACTGTAGCTTCTTGTTCATCTGGATTAGCAGATAATAGTTTATTATGAACTGTGAATGTATTTTTTGTTAAGTCTGTTCTAAATGGTTCCATTATATAAACTAGCATTTGTAAGATATTTCCTGAATTAACTCTATCTAATCCTAAGAAATCATTTTTATCATATACTTTACCATCTAATGTGAAACCATCACCATATACCATATCAGCTAAACTTTGCATCATTGAATCATAGATTCTTGCACATTCTTCGCGATCAGTGGTACATAACATAGCATAGTATTGGTTTTCAAACCATTTTAAGTATGGATAAGCAGTACTGTTACCAAATAACATGTTATCAACAAAGTTAACTGGTTTAGAGTTATTAATGTAACCTTGAACAGTATCTTTAAAACTTTCTTCGCCACCTTGATATTGTACTGAATATAATACACGTTCAGAGTTTAATGGAGCAATAGTAAAGTTTAACATTTCATCAACTAATGTATAAGCTTCTTCTTCATTTTGTGGTTTATATGCACCATTTATGTATTGAATTAATGTTTTTATTTCATCAAGTGTATATGGAGCATTTGTACCCATGTTATAAAGACCATTGGCATTCATTTCATCTAATAACTTAGTAGCACGTTCTGTAAGTAAAGCATCATCTTTAGCATCACCATAGTTAACCATTTCTGGAACATCGCTTGGAACGACAGGAGCTTGATTTTGATCTTGTGTTTGATTCTGATCTTGATCTTCTGTTTCATTTGGATCTTGATCTTGTGTTTCTCCATCTGTTGTTCCTGTTGTAGTTTCTATTGTTGATATAGGGTTTTGATTTTGTTGATTATCATTTTTCTTAGCTAATTTACCTAATCCCCAAACACTACAACCAACAATTGAAACGGCTAATGCTACTATACAAGTTCCTAAAGCGATTTTCTTAAGAATTGAATTACTTTTCTCTTCTTTAGTACCTTCTGTAGCACCTGTACTATTAACTGGATGACCTTTATCATATGCTTTTCTTCTATCAGCATCGACTAAAATAGCTACAGCATCACCAAGTTCGCCTAATTTAGTAATAAATTCACTTGTTTCAATTTCGCCATTATTACGTTTGTCTTTTAATTCATCTACTTTTTTATCGTAAGCTTTACCAATTTCTTCTGCGGTAGCATCTTGCGATACACCTAATAAATCATAAATACTTTCCATTATAATACCCCCTCTAATAAGCAAAATACTCCTTTTTCTCAAGTAGTTAATCTAACATAATAAGGTATAAAAGTCAACTTTATCTTATTATATAGATAATATAAAATTTGCTTTGATTAGAACCATAATTTTTCTAACACTGAAATTATATCATTTTGGCAGAATTTATGTCAAAATTTGCTTATATATTCGAAATAAATTTTATTTATGTTAAAAATATGATATAATTAGCTAAGTCTTGGGGTAGACTTGGTTTCGACAGGTTACGCTTGAATATGACTGCAAGTGGTAGGAATACCTTAAATTCACAATTAAAATTAAATGACGAAACTTCATATAGTTTCGCTCCTGCTTTTGTAGCAGCCTAATATAAGGTATAGGAGCACTCTTACTTATTTTTACCTATAGAATAGGATAAGGGTTTATACATATAGGGTATATTATTATATTGCCTAAGATATAATAATGAATATTTATTAGGATAGCTAGGATAGTAGGTACGTTATAGCCGGCTACCTAGTGAAATTATAAATCTAACTAAACTTGTAGATGTTGTATATCAAGGTAGTTTGGACAGGAGTTCGATTCTCCTCTACTCCACCATAATGTTTGTTAAGTCCTTTGTTTTAGGACTTTTTTTATTTAAAAAAACTTTTAAACACACTTCTAAACACATTTTTAATGTTTTATTGAATTTTTTTAAAATTATTACATATAATAATATTAAATAGTTGACGTACGGAATAATGTACGTTATAATTGTTTTGAGGTGAAAAGAGATGAATACAATAAATATAACTAATGCTAGAGCTAAATTATATCAATTAGTATCTGATGTAAATGTTGGCTTTAATCCAGTTACTATTGTTAATAATAAAGGTAAAAATGCAGTATTAATATCTGAAGAAGAATGGAAAAATATTGAGGAGACTATATTCCTATCCAGTATTCCTAATTATGTTGATAATATTAATGAAATTAGAAAAAATGAAAATTGGGATGAAGCTAGCGAATATAGAATGGATGAAGAATGGTAAATAAATACACAATTAAGTTTTCAAAACAGGCTGAAAAGGATAAATTAAAGCTGAAAAATGCTAATCTTGATAAAAATTGTAAAAATATTTTAAATCTAATGATGGATAATCCTTTTTGTTATCCTCCTTCTTATGAGAAGCTACTTGGTGATTTATCTGGTTTATACTCAAGAAGAATAAATAGACAGCATCGTATTGTATATGAGGTTGATGAAGAGAAAAAAGAAATTCATATTATTAGAATGTGGACTCATTATGATAAAAATTAATTTTATATAAAAGATGGTTTTATAGTTTAAAATCATCTTTATTATTCTTTTAGTTATTTAATGTTAAAAAACTACATTGTGATGATGTAGTTTCTTATTTTTTATTGTCTAATTCTTCAATTCTTTGTTTAAGTCTAATATATGCAGTTTTTTGCTTTTGCTCAGCTTTAGAGGAACATACATATTCAATGGCAGCTAAAAATTGTTTATATAAGAAGTTTCTTTTTTCATTATCTTTATTTTTATAAGGATAATAATTAGTATTTATCAATACGTGATGTAATTCATTATAAGTAATTATTTTATATTTGTCTCCCTCATTGAATTCTTTTAATATTTCATTTGTAATTGAGCTGTATTCTGGTTCAAGAATAAAGAAATATTTTGTTTTATTTTTAAATTTTTCCATTTTTTTAAGTTTTTCTTTGTTTTTTTCTTTATAAATATCATCTGTAACATAGTGATAATATTTACTTAATTGTGAATTTTTTCCATCAATTCCATTTATATAAGAATCTATTTTATTTTCAATAACTATAACATGTTTAGAACTCATTAATAATAAATCTATTCCGTTTTCTTCTCTAATAATTTGAATATTGTTAATTTCATCTTCATTTATTGAATCTTTTACTTTAAATTCATTAGTAATTTTTTGATTTATTAAGTTGATAAAAGCTTTTCGTGTTTCTTCATTTCTATTTAGAAAATAAGCGATTTGATTAGACATTGAATCTTCAAGATTAGTTCTATCACTTATAACAGCTAGACATGGGTCATCATCATAATTTTCTAAATTTATGGTTTCATCGTTTTCAACAAGATATTTTTTGATTAATTCTTTTAGTTCTTTATTTTGTTTTTCATCTTTTAGATAAGTAACTTGACGACCTGAATTACAGTTAATATCTATTTTTATTATGTTTTTAGGTAAATCATTGTTATTTTGGGGGTTATGATTTTTAAAAGTAAAAAATATACGATATTTATTAGGTTTGTATAATTTTGTTGCTTTAAAGCTATATAAATGTGCTTCTTTTTGTTCTGGGTCGATAGAATTTCTATTATTTTCAAAAATTTCATATAAAGAATGCTTTTTATAATTAATTCCTTCTTTTGGTTCTTTTTTAGGATCAGGGTTATAAATGGATTTTGCATCTTGATCTACTTCAGAAACAGCAACTAATTCATAATAATTATTGTTTTTGTAAGTTACTTGCATAATATGAAAGACGTATTTGATGTTTTGAGCTTTTTCTTCGTCGCGCGCGCCCCATGGATTTAAATATATGTATCTTTCGTGTTCATCAGTTTTGATAAAATTAATGATTTCGTGACCTAAGTTATGATCGAGATAGGAACCTGTAAAAATATTATTAAACATAATTTCATATTGTTGTTTTGGCATATAGATAATTTCCTTTCAGTTACATCTTAAGAGTATTATAACATTTATTTTCTTATTTTAAACTCTACTTTCAAGGGGTGTGAATATAAATCCTAAATGTTATAATTGTTAAAAGAGGTGATAATATGAATCAAGAAAAGATTGGTAAATATATTGCTAAATGTCGTAAAAAAGTCAATTTAACACAAGAGGAGTTGGCAGATTTAATTGGGGTTACGGCTAAATCAGTTAGTAAGTGGGAATGTGGGGTATCTTTGCCAGATATAAGTAAAATGCAAGATTTATGTTATCTATTGAAAACTAACTTATTTAATTTACTTAGTGGGGAAGATTCAGAATATATGTTTTATATTACTAAAGTTGGAGGAATATTGGTAGATAGTAAAGAAAAATATAAAAGTTATCAAGTTAAGGATGCTAAATTAAATAAAGATAATATTGAATTACTTAAAGATATTGTTGATGATAATAAAAAACATATTATTAAAGTTAAAATAAAGGGATTTAGAATAGAAGAAAAGAATGGAGTAACATTAGGTCATTTCTATGGTTGCGATGATTCGATGGATGTAGAGTTAACAATAAATGATAATGGTAATTATGAAAGTAGAAAATTAATAGATAAAATAGTGATTGGTAAGGAATATTTATGTAAGGGATTTGTTTTTATTAATAAGTATATGTCACCGACTAAATCAATGATTGTTGAAGAATTTGAAGAATTGTAATTTAGGAGATTGTTAATGAAACTAAAAAATGTAAGTTTAGATGTAGATGATGATTATATTACTAAAATTAATGATATTGTAGATGAAGTTAAAAATGTAACTTTAAAGGTTGTAATTGCTGAAGTAAAAAAGTTTGAATTTAAAAATGGTATTATGCTATGTTTAAAACTTAAAGATGATGGCGAGACTATATCAGGTATTTTAATTGGTAATCGTAATAAAGAAGTTATGGATATAATTAATAATTTAAAAAGGAATAAGACATATTTAGTTAAGGGAAATGCTGTGATATTAAGAGATCCTAATGATAAAGAATTGGATTTTATAAAAGAGAAATTAAGTAATTTTATTAAAGTTGGCGATATGTTTATAGCTATTAAAGCTTTAAAAGAAATAAATCGAGGTAGATAATTATGTATCGTGAAATAAATATTGAAGCTAAAAATTATTTACTCAGAGAACTTAATGAAGTCTTTGATAAAAAGTATGATGATAAAAAGCTATTATATAGATGTTATAAAGAAATAAATATGCTTTTTGATAAGAATATTTTATTTATTATTGAACAATTATATAGATATAAGAAAGAGTATAATGATGTTTCATTCTATTTTGAAGGAATGATAAATAATTTATTAGTTTTATATGTTTTAGGGTTAAGTAATGTAAATCCTATTAAGTATAATCTTTCTTGTGAACTGTATTTAGATGATTATCTTAGTTTCAAGATATTAAATGATCCTATTTCTTGTTTTATAAGATCTTTAAATAAGAATGATTCGTTTAAATTTATTCATTTAAAAAATAAATATAATCCAGAAGATGATAGCAAGTATTTGATTATTCCAGAGTATTATGAATTAGAAAATATGGAGTTAATCTTTAATAGTGATGGCCTTTTAGAAACATATAGTGAATATAGACCTTATTATTTAATGGTTCAAATAAAAGAAAAAGATTACTTAGTAGATAGTAATAAAGCAGAGTTATTTAATTCATTATCAACACCTGATGATTTAAAAATAGCTAATGTTTTAAAACCTAAAACAATAGAAGAATATATTAAAGTTAAAAGTCTGGCTCATAGTGTGAAGTTATGGAAAGATAATCAAGATGAATTATATAAACAAGGGAAATTAACAACTAATGATTTAATAACTAGTGTTGATGATATATTTGATTATTTAGTTAAACATGAAGTAGATAAAGATATAGCTATTGATATTATAAGAACATTAAAACAACATTTAGGGAATTCATCTTATGTATGGAATGAATATGTAAAAATAATGAAAGAACATAATTGTGATGATACTTTTATAAAGATTTTAAATAAGTTAATAGCAGTATATGGTCGTGGGGAAGCAATTAGTGAGTGTCTATTTGTCTTAGATAAAGATAATTATTTGGAATTATAAAAAAGACCTATTGGTCTTTTTAAATTCGATAAAAGGTTGTTACTTTGTCATTCTTATCTATTGATAATAAACTGATATCTTCGATTTTTTTATTTATTTCTTTTAAATAGGTATTTAACCATAATTTACTTTTCTTAGACCTTTTAAGTTCTGATTCATTAAGCGAACCATCAACTATTATTTCATAGTTATATGTTTGTTTCTTAGTATTTCTTTGAATATCTTGCTTTAAGTCGTTATTTGTTACTGGTTGATAGTTTTCTTTTAATAGAATAGAAATATCACCAGATGGTTCTAGAATAGCACAACCAAGTTCATTAATATCAAAACAGTTTTTTAAACGACAATGTTCTAATAATTTAGCGATACTTATTTTAGCTGTTTCTAAGTTTTCATAATTAAAGTTATCGTTTTCAAATAGAACTAATGGTTCACCATCAACTATTTCTTCAGCTGGATGGTTATGACTAGTAATTAAAGATAGAATAATACCAATAATACCAAAGATAGATAGAGCAATAATGCCATCCATTAAGGGAGTATCTATACTAATTATTGTATCAGCAGTAATAGATCCAATTGTAATACTTAGAACGTAATCATATAAAGTAAGACTTTTTATTTGTTTTTTACCTAGTAATTTAACGATAATAAATAAAATTATAAACATAATAAGTGAACGAGTTAAGATTTCCATAGTAATCACCTATTATTAGTATTAGTTATATTCTCTATAATATAAGTATTTATGGTAAAATATTAATTGGTGATTATATGAGTTTTTATCGTGTAACTTATAATAATAAAGGAATATATAATGAATTGAAGATATTAGTAGGCAAAGATATTTGGCAAGAATTACTAAATAAAGAAGAATTTACTTGGTTACCTAAACCTCCTTCTTATGCTAGTAATAATCGATCTTATTTTACAGAGAAGGGTTATGAATATTTTAAAAATAGAACATTACCAATAATTAGTAAGTATTTAGAGGAAGATAAAATTAAGATTAAAGTATATAAGGAAGTTAATAATATTATATATAAAGATGATTACCAAGTAGTAGTTGATGAATAAAAACTTGAGTTTAGGACTCAAGTTTTATTAATTATTAAATAGTAGTGATACTAAGGCAAAGTATATAATGGCTATTATAATAAATAGAATTAATAAACCAAAGAAGATTAAGATACCATATAAGATTGATGATAAGATAATACCAAAAACTATACTTATTATAAGACTGATAGTTATGGTTATAGCTGAATAAAAAGGAATAGCAGTTTTGACAAACCATTTAAATGTATCTTTAGTAAATGTTTTAGAAGCTGCTTCTTTGACGTCATTTTTTATTGTTTGACTAAATTCTTTTATTACTGTTTTATCATGAGGATCATATGTTGGATTTTTTAAGAGTTCTTTTTCAGTTTTATTAATATCTTTTAACATAGAAATTAGAGTTATAGTATTGATAATAAAGCAATAAATACCCATTATGTAGAATTTATAAATTATTAAGATAATACCAATAATATAGAAGATAGAACACATACCATATAAGAAGGGTTTGATTATACGAGGATCATTTGTTTCAATATGAGTATTTACTTGATATCCTGTTTTATAATTCTTTTCTAAAGGATTATTTTGGTTATCCTCTTCGATTATTCCATCTTCAGGTGTAATAGTTTCGGTTGTTGTTTCAACATATGTACCATCATCTTTTGGTCTTGTTTTAACTTCTCTTTTCATATAATCACCTATAATCTAATTATAGCTAAATATTTTATTGATTTCATTAAAAAAGGACTTATCTTGACAATAAGTTCTTAATTTAATAATTTTTCAATTTCTTCTTTAATAGATAAGTTATCTAGATGTTCTTGAGTATATAGTTCGTCAATACTACCT
The DNA here is from genome assembly GCA_947585595.1 of uncultured Bacilli bacterium. Taxonomy (GTDB): domain Bacteria; phylum Bacillota_I; class Bacilli_A; order RF39; family UBA660; genus Coprovivens. The sequence goes on along the minus strand of CANPXB010000002.1, from coordinate 77,080 downwards.
TGTTCGACAAATTTATCATTGAAACCTAGAATCTTTATTTCTCCTTTAAAACCAAGATTATTTAAAGATAGAAGGATATGATGACCAAGACCACCATTAACTAAATTATCTTCTAATGTTATAACATTATCATTATTTTTAACTATTTTCTTTAAAGCATTGGTATCTAAAGGTTTAATAAATGTAGCATTGATAATAGTTATATCTAAGTTATATTCACTTTTTATTTGGCAAACTTTTTGAACCATTTTACCAGTGGCAATAACTGTTACTTTATGACCTTTACTAATATATTCCCATTTACCATAATTAACTTCTTTAAGGGGTTTCATTTCAATATAGTCACCACCACGTGGATAGCGAATGGCAATAGGAAAGTTTTGTTTAACGGCCCATTTAAGTAATATATCTAAGTCTGGTATACATTTAGGAGAGATGATTGTCATATTAGGAATGATAGAAAGATATGATAAATCAATAATACCTTGATGAGTTTCGCCATCACTACCAACAAGACCTGCACGGTCAATAGCAAAGATGACTGGAGAGTTTTGCATACAGACATCATGAACTATTTGGTCAAAACCACGTTGTAAGAAGGTTGAATAAACAGCAAAGACAGGCTTTAAATTAGATACTGACATACCAGCAGCTAAAGTAACGGCATGTTCTTCAGAAATACCAACATCAAAGTAACGATCAGGATATTTTTTGGCGAATTTTTCTAAACCAACACCATCTTGCATTGCAGCAGTTATGGCTACAACTTTTTTATTATGAGCAGCAATATTAGTTAGTGATTTACCAAATGCAGTAGAGTAGGTTGTTTTACCACTTGATAAGACACCAAATTCTTTATCAAATGCTGATACTCCGTGGTATTTTTCAGGATTTTCTTCAGCAAATTTATAACCTTTTCCTTTGGTAGTTACAGTATGAATAATAACTGGACCATCTATCTTCTTGGCTCTTTTTAAAACTTTTTCAATTTCTTTAATATTATGACCATCAATAGGACCTATATAGGTTAAACCCATATCTTCAAAGTATTTAGAAGGTACTAAAGTTTTTCTAATACCATCTTTAAGACGGGTTAATAAGTTAATAGAAATAGTACCTATTTTAGTATCATCTAAGCAATACTTTATTTTGTTTTTTAATTTAATATAACGTTCATTTAAACTAAGACGACTTAAGTAACTTGATAAACCACCAACATTACTAGATATGCTCATACCATTATCATTTAAAATAATTATTAATTTAGTTTTATTATATCCAATGTCATTTATAGCTTCGAAAGCCATACCACTAGCAATAGCACCATCACCAATAACAGCAATAATATTATAATCTTGATGTTGTAAATCACGAGCTCTTGCCATACCTATAGTTGCACTGATAGAAGTACTACTATGACCAGTTTCAAAATAATCATATGGACTTTCTTTTTTATAAGGGAAACCTCTTAAACCTTTATATTTTCTTAAAGTATCAAACTTGTCTTTACGACCAGTTAGAATTTTATAAACATAACTTTGATGACCAACATCAAAGACAATTTTATCTTGATCAAAATTGAAGACATCACAAAGAGATATCGTTAATTCTACGATACCTAGGTTAGAAGCTAGATGACCACCATTTTTAGAAACTTTTTCGATTAAGAATTCTCTTATATCGTTAGCTAGTTCTTTTTTCTCAGATAAGTTTAATTTCTTTAGATCATTAAAATTGTTTATCTTATCTAGCTGTTTCATAATCTCACCCCGTGAATCTCCAATTAGTTACATTACCATAAAAAGTTAAAAACTTCTAGTAAATACAGACTTGATTATAACATTTTATTCTCTTTGTGTACAACTTATTAATTATTAACAAGTAAAAAAGACTAGTTAATAGTCTTTATTATCTAATAATCATATCTTCATTATCTGGGCCTGTACCAATGAATTTAACCGGAATACCTAAATGTTTTTCGATTCTTTCAACATATTTTTTAGCTTGATCTGGTAAGTTATCGTATTTTCTTTCACCCTTGATATCGAAAGATGTTGTGAATTCTTCATATATTGGTTCTACTTCATTTTCATGTCCAATGATATCATCACTACTTTCATCATAAACTTTACCATTTAATTTATAACCAACACATAATTTAGTTGTTCCTAGTTTACCAATTGTATCTAAGTGATTTAGGGCAAGACCGGTAACACCATTAACACGAACGGCATATTTTAATGCTACTAGATCCATCCAACCACAACGACGTGGTCTTTTAGTAGTTGCACCATATTCATGTCCTAATTCACGAATAGTATCACCAATTTCATTATTTTGTTCAGTTATAAATGGTCCTTCACCTACACGTGAAGCATATGCTTTACAAACACCATAAACTTCGTTTAAATCTCTAGCTCCTAAACCACTACCTGTTTGGATACCACCGATAGTAGGGTTAGATGATGTAACCATTGGATAATCTCCTAAATCCATATCTAGACCTGTTGCTTGAGCTCCTTCACAAACGATAGTCTTATTATCTTCAATAGCTTTATGTAAATATGATACCGTATCCATAACATAAGGTTTCATCATATCACGATAATTTAAGTAATCTTTAACTATTTCTTCTTCGTTTAATGTTTCAAAGCCGTATAATTCGAATACTTTATTTTTATTTTGAATATTTCTTCTTAGTTTTCTTTCAAATGATTCACTATACATATCAATAACTCTAATACCAATACGATTAGCTTTATCCATATAACATGGACCGATACCACGAGCAGTAGTACCAACTTTGTCGTCACCTTTTAAAAATTCTTGTAATTTATCTTCGGCAATATGATATGGGAAGATAATATGTGCTCTTGTACTAATATGTAATTTTGTTAAATCAACATTGTGTTGTTTTAATACTTCGATTTCTTCAAATAAAACTTTAGGATCGATAACAACACCATTACCAATTACAGCATCAGTTCCTTCGTTTAAGATACCTGATGGAATTAAATGGAAAACGATTTTATCACCATTAAATTCAACTGTATGGCCAGCGTTATTACCTCCTGTACATCTTAATGCTATGTCACTATCTTTAGCCAAGAAAGTAGATACTTTTCCTTTACCTTCATCCCCATAATTTAAACCTAAAACAACTGCAACTCTTGCCATTTTAAAAACCTCCGTAAATATAATATCATATTTTATAATTAATTTAATAAAAAAAGAAACAATTATGAATTAAATGTTTCTTCTAATCTTTTATATTCTAGTAAGTATTTATCATCTTTATTTATATAAGATTCAATATAGTAAAATATCTCTTTAATAACTTGTAATTCTTCAGGAGTTATTTCTGATGTAGATAAAGTTAAATGAAGTTCACGCATGATATCTTTATAATCTTCTTGATCTATTTTATTAGACTTTAGAGAATTTAATATATGTTGGTATCTTTTATTATAGAATAATGATGTTATATCAGATTTACTTAAATAAGGAAGAATAGCTTTTTGGGCTTCTTCTAAACTGTGTGATGGAATATCTTTTAGATAATCTAGATAAGTATTAAAACATTCTATAACGCCTAGAAAACCAGGAGTTAAGGAACTAATACTCATAAGATTATCATACTTTTTATCTTCAGCTTTTCTTAGAGATGGGATAAATTCAGCCATTAATATATTATTTTGAAATTTACGATAGTAGTTAGGATTTAGAGCATCATCAACAAGACCAAACCAAATAACATCATATTTAGGATTTTCTAAGTAACGTTTTTCAAAAATTTCAGTTTTATTATAGTTATTTTGATTATTTGGTAATGGGTTGCATTTTTTAGTATAAAAGTTATAGGTACCAAATAAGTAAGTAGCTTCATCTAAGATAATATTAGGTTTTAAATTATGATCTAGAATAGTCATATATTTATCTAAGGTAGGGGATGGTAAATCGGTATGAGTTGATATATTAAGTAAGACTTTATGAGCGCTAAATTTTATTTTTAATTTAGTTAGTTGTTCCATGAATATTTGGGCTGTTTCATCAGTCATATCATCTAATGTACCTTGAAGATCTAACATAATAGCTAGAACTCTTTCTTTATTAAGTTTTTCAATAGTATATCTAGTCATAAATTTACGACGATGATAATCTTCTTTTCTCTTCATTTTAAATCACCCTATAATAACAAAATTATATCTTAAATAATTCTTTAAGCAATTGAAAAATAATGCCTTGAAGCATTATTTTTGTGGATCTATTAGTATTTTAATGGCATCATCAGTACCAGATGTTAATCTTTCATAAGCATTTTGAACACCATCAAGACCAACTATGTCATCAACAAATCTTAACATATCTATTTTTCTAGTAGCCATTAAATCAACACATTCTTTAAATTCTTCTACTGTATAACCAATAGCTCCTAGTACTTTTAGTTCATGCATAACGATAAGAACTGATGGAATAGTTATACTATCCATAGATACACCGACCATTACAACAGTACCATTTGGTCGAGCCATAGCAAGGGCTGTACTAACAGCAGCTGAGTTACCAGAACAATCAAAGACATAATCGTATCCATATGGACAATTTTTACGAGCTTTTTCCATAAAGTCTGGATCTTTAGCATTAAAGAATTCATCAGCACATTTTAAGGTAACGGCTTTTTCACCACGAGCTTCATTTGTTTCACTAACAGCTACATAAGAGGCACCATTCATTTTAGCAAACATCGCACAGATATCACCAATAATACCAGCACCAATAACTAAAACACTTGAACCGATTTTAATATCGGCAAGGTTAACGGCATGTAAGCCGACAGCAGTAGGTTCAACCATTGCTACTTCTGAATCAGTTATATTACTTGGAACTTTGATTACTAAATCAGGACGTAGTGATGTTTTTTCAGCGTAAGCACCAGGATTAGTTAGAGATAGTCCAACAGCATATGTCCATGTATCAGGACAGTATTGAGGATTACCACTTAAACAAGCTTTACAATGACCACATGGGGAGATAGGTAAAGCTGTAACACGATCACCGATTTTTAAATCATCACGACTACCAGGGTTTAAAACTGTACCACAAAATTCATGACCCATTACTAAACCTTTAGGAGCACCAGCAACCCAGTAATGAATATCTGAACCACATATTCCAGCTTTTTTAACATCAATAACAACTGAACCATTTACTGATTTAGGTTCATTTATTTTACTAACTTCAAATTTTTTAAGGCCTTTTAAAGAAACACATTTCATTATAGACAACTCCTTTATTCTAAAAGTATTATACCATTAATCAAAAAATTTTTTCTAAAATATTTCTATTTTTATGAAAAATGTGTATAATTTACTTAGGCCGACTTAGCACAGTGGTAGTGCAACGCCCTCGTAACGCGTAGGTCACTGGTTCAAATCCGGTAGTCGGCACCATATTACTATTTAAGCTCCTTAAATTAGGAGCTTTTTATATATTATCAAACACATTTTAAACACACTTTTGTAGAAAAAATTAAATAATGCAAATTTCAAAGGTGTCGAATTTGATACCTTTGAGTCTTTTTTCAAATATTGTATAAGGATTTCTTGAATTACTAGATAAAAAATGATATAGTAATTGACACCAAATGGGGGTTCTTATTGTGGCTTATATGCAAGTGGGAGATATTAAAATACAATATGATGAAAAACTAGTTGATATAAAAAGCATTTCCCAAATTATAGAATTTAATCAATACTTATTTGCGGATTATAAAGGAAAAACTATTTCAGTTGGTATACCTGTTTTATCTGATAGTAATGTGATTTATATATCTGATTTTAATAAATTCTTTGATGATCTTTTAAAAAAACTTTTACAAGATAAAAATGTTACTACTTCTTTCGAATATCCTGATTTATTGCCGGCATTATATACTCAATTACTTGTAAAAAAAGCAATACAAAATGGTGATACTGTTGTTATGTTAGATAATAATATTTCTGATGATTTGCTTTGGTTTATGATTGCTTGTAAATTTTTTGATTATAGAACTAATTTTAATGAATTAGCGGATTTCTTAAAATGTCGCCATAATTCAGAGGATATTTTTAATTGGTTAAAAGAAACACAAAGATTTACAACTTATAATTATCTATTAGAAATCGTTTCAAATTATTTACGAGAGTATGATTTATCGTTTTTTAATAATATTGATGAGATAGTTTCTAAAATGACAGAAGAAAGTATGGCAGCGGCTCTATCATTACCTAATGAGTCTGATTATGATCTACCTAAAATGTCTTTAGAAAATATAGAAAGAATGTTTTTTGATTTCTTAGATGTTATTAGAGCTCCTGAACAATGGAAAAATATTTATATTAAATTAAAAAATGAAAATAACATATTATTTGAAGAAAGTATAGATGGTCTGGAACACTCTGAAGTATTTAAGGATATTGATGGAGTAAGAAAAATTAGAGTTACAATTGATGGAACAATTAATTGTTTTGTTTCTTTTGTACATGAATTTATGCATTATGTTTCTTTACAAGGGAATATGCCACCATTTTCATTATTTGAATTACCTTCAATATATTATGAAAAAGTTGCGGCAAATTATTTAGTTCAAATTGGATATGATAAAAATATAATTAAACAAGTTATTAGGGATAGAAATCAAAATAATCTTGATATATATAGTTCTTTATTTGGCCTTTTAATTGATATATGTAGATATAATAAAACAGGTTTAATAACAAAAGAAGATAAAATAAAACCATTTAAAGAATCAATGGAACTCATATACGAAACTAAGAAAAAATTAGCAAGGATTTGTGAAGCAGCAGGTGAACCGGTAGAAGATTTGGAATTTTTAGCTATGCCAAACTACAATTATGAAGAATTAGTTAATAAAGAATGTGATGATGATATAGCTAAATTTATAAAAAGTGGATTATTAGTATTGAATGGTTATCAATATTTAATTGATAGTTATTTAGCAAACAGAATTTTAGAAAAACAGGATAGTGATAACACTCTTGATAAGATGATATTTATAACTGAACATTTAGAGGATTTTAATATTGAAAGAATAATTCGTTATTTTGGTATAGATAATATATTTGATTCAGAATCGAAAAGTTTGAAAAAATAATTTTAAAAAATGAAGAAGAACATTGTCATTGCATTGAGTATAATAAAAGACGACTTGTTAAAAAGTCGTTTTTATGATATTATGTATTTGTCAAGGAAACTTGAATATAATAAAAAGGAATACCTAGTTTTGTTGAGCTAGGTACTATTCCAAATTTTGGTTTTAGTACCGACTTAAATTGTTGGTACTATTTTTATTAGTATGATTAAAATCACAATAATAAGGAGTATTATGATAGTACAAAGATATCTCTCTGATTTTCTCATAACTGCACCTCCTTTCACTTTAAAAAGTAAAGGAGAATAGTACCTAAACTAACTAAGTATTCCTGAAGTAATTATATCAAACATTTGTTTTTAAAACAAGGATTACAACTAAAAAAAGTATCTTATTCGATACTTTTTTTCATATATTCTAAGATTTTATTGGTTAATTCATCTTTTTCTTTTTTTGATAGAAAAGAACTATTAATGGCATTGTAATTAAAGCGACAAAAATCTTGAATAGTGAAATTAAAATATTTATTTAATTTAGCATATTCATCAGATAAAGTAATATTTGATACAGTACGATTATCAGTACTAATAGATATTAGAGCTCCTAATTCATATAACTTTTTAATAGGATGATTTTCATAAGTATCGATAACATTAGTTTGAATATTACTTGTTGGACATACTTCTAATAAGATTTTTTGATCAATTATTTGTTTTAAAATATTGGGATAGTTAATTGCTTGAATACCATGACCTAATCTTGTTGTATTATAACTTAATGCACTTTCTAAACTATCTTTTAGGTTTACTTCTCCAGCATGAATAGTATAAGGTATATTCTTTTCTTTAGCTATTTTAAATAATTCTTTAAAGTTACTGGTAGGGAAGTGTTCTTCATCGCCAGCTAAGTCAATAGCACATACACCTTTATTTAAATATTTTTCGGCTAGATTTATTACAGCAAGATTTTCTTCGTATGAGTGATGACGCATCATACAAAGAATTAGATTTATTTTAACGTTACCTAAACTAAAACCTTCTAAGATAGTTTTAACTGTTTCGTTTAAATCTAGTTCTTCACTTAAAAGAAGGTTAGGGGCATATCTTACTTCTGCATAGATAACACCATCATTTTCTAATTCTTTACTTAATTCATAAGATGCTAGTCTTAAATTATCTTTGTATTTTAGATAAGCAATTGGTAAATCGAACTTAGTTAAATAATCAGCTAAATTACGACATTTATCTGGAGCAACCGCTTCATTTGTTGCGTTATTTAAAAGGTTTAAAGGAACAGAGCCATCTAAGTGAAGATGTAATTCTACTTTAGGTATTTTATGAAAATCAATCATAGTAATCTAATACCACTTTCTAAAGCTAAAGTAATCATATCATCTAAGCCTTTTTCTCTTTGTTCACTAGTTGTTTCTTCTTTAGTAATTAAACTATTAGAAACGGTTAGTATACAGCCAGCATTTTTATTTAATAATTTGGCATTGTTAAATAAAGCGAAAGTTTCCATTTCAACAGCTTGGCAACCATATTCTTCAGCTAATTTTTGAATATCAATATTTTCATTATAGAAAGCATCAGCACAATGAACACGGCCATATTTTAATACTTGTTCTTGAGCATAAGCTGTTTCTTTTATTGTTTGGACGACGAGACTTGAAGCAGTAGCTATAGAACTTTGTCCACCATATAATTCTTTAGCATAAGCAGATTCAGAATAACAATTAGTTACGACTAATAAATCCATTAATTTTAATTCTTTTGTATAAGCCCCAGCTGTACCAATACGAATTATATAATCAACATCATAAAATTTAAATAATTCATAAGAATAAATTCCCATACTAGGATTTCCCATACCCGATGAAAAGACAGTTATAGTTCTTCCTTTATAGGTTCCGGTATAAGCAAAAATATTTCTAACTTTGTTAACTTGTTTAACATTTTGTAAGTATTTATCAGCTATATATTTAGCTCTTAATGGATCGCCAGGCATTAATACAACTTTTGCAATATCTTCTTTGTTACTTTCTATATGAGCTGTTGCCATTTTAGTACCCCATTTCTATTATAAGGTTATTATATCATAAAAATTAAAAGTGTTCTTTATTATAATTATAAATTATATTAACATGTTAAATATTGACAAAAAAATAACATTCTTATGGATGTTTCAGAGTTATAATAGATAAATAGTTATGTTTATGAGAGTAAAATAATATTTTGTATTATTTTTATCTATCATATTTAGCAAATATTTGCTATAATTTTGTTATAAGAATAGGAGCTGTTATTATGGATAAAGACTTTAAAAACGAACAATATTATATCGTATCTTTAGATAATGGAATCCGTATGGAAGAACCTATTTCTATTGAAGTTTTCAATAGTTTTAAGGACGGCTCAAAATTAGTTCAATTAAATAATACTGTGTTTGGGGTTTTAAATATGAATAGTTTAAAACCAGAAACAATGTATATAGATGATTATGCAATTATTAAAGCAGATATTGCTGAGTTATTTGATATAGATCATGAAGAATCAAGAAGAATAGTTACTGAGGATAAGACAGTTGGAACATTTACAACTTTAAATTATAGTAAAGATATAGAAACACGTATTTCGGGAACTGCAGCAATTAATGCGATAGTTAATGCTATTAATGATAAAGTAGTAGATTCTGAGGAAGCTTTATGGGTAGATAAAATATTTAAATATCCTACTGGTTCTAAAGAAAGTTGTATTAAAGATCCAGAACAAATAGGAGATATTATTGATTTAGGTATATATGCTTTAAATAAAACAATTGAGATTCAACTTGGAACACCAATAGATGTAAAATTAGGTAAAGCAATTAGAAAAAATTATTTAAGAATGATTTTATTTGATTATATAATCGGTAAGAAATATCGTGGTTTTGATTATTATTTAATTAGTAAAGTTAATGATAATGGTAAACCAGTATGGATGGATGCTTACTTTGCTCCTATTTCAATATCAAGTAATTTAAATAAAGAAGAACTAATTGGAAATAATGAGTATGTTTTAAATAATAAGTATATAGATAGAAATGCTTTATTAGAAGTATTATTTCAAAAGTATCAGAAAGATATTAATAAATTAACTCAAGCAATAGCTGATGCTAAGAAATTATATACGGATGCAATAGGAAGAATAATTTATAATAATACAGATATTCCTCATGCTTCAGTATTAGAAGATATGATACTTAGTAATTTAAATAAGGTAGCTAGTAGCTTTGAAGAGATGGAAGCTAAGAAAGAAAAAGGTCAAAGAACTAATAAAGTAGAAAGAACAATGGCTACACAAAGTCTTAATGTTAGAGTTACTACTAAGTTAGATTTGATTCAAAAGAAATATCCAATTAATCCAAAAGATCATAAAGATGCAATAAGAGCTAATAGAAAAAAAGAAAATACAGATAATGTTAAATTAACAGTAGAAAAAGAAAAAGATAATGGGGGATTTACATTGGCATCTGTTCTTATTTCAATAGTTGGTTTAGTTTGTGGAATAGGAATAGGAATTGTCTATATAGTACTTAAAATGAGGAGCTAGAGATAGTTCCCTTTTTATTGCATTATCGTAAAAATCATTATAAAATAAACTTAAGTAAAGGGTGGTTATGGTGTTTAAACATAATAAAGTTATAATGTTATATGTTATTTTAATCATAATCTTACTAATATTAGTAGTATCTAATGTTTATTTTATAAATAAATTAAGTAATCAACAAGATGAGGGATATATAACAGAAGAATATGTCTATGAAAAAGTTGAAGGAAGCTATGATAAGAATAAAGAATACTATAAAAGAATTAAATATAGTAAATTTAAGAAGTATTTAAAGAGTGATAAAGAAAGAGTTATTGCAGTATTAGATAATTCTTCTAATACTTATAATAAGTTCTTAGAAGTAATTAATAAGATAGCTTATTATAGAAGAATAAATATATATTTATTAGAAACTAGTAAATTATCTAATAAAGATGTAATAGCATTTTATAATATAGATGAAAGATTTAAAGAATTAAATAGTAATTATATAATGGTAGTAAGAAATAATAAGATTTTATCAATAACGACATTTAATAATGAATATTTAAATAAATTTGAAGAAGGAATAGGTGAATAAAATGGGAAAAGTATATGATCAAGTATGTATGTTTAAAGCTAAATACCCTGGGACAATTACATGGTGGAGACTTAGAAAACATGCTAAAGTAGTAGAACAACATTTAAATCCTGGAGAAGAACCAATTTATACATTTGCGGGTCAAAAGAATGATGATATGTTAGATGTATTTTCAACTTGTGTAGTATGTTTAACTAATAAAAGAATATTAATTGGTCAAGATCATGTTTTATATGGATATTCACTTAGTTCAATAACACCTGATTTATATAATGATATGCAAGTATTTAGAGGGTTATTATTTGGTAAGATTACTATAGATACAATTAAAGAAGTAGTAATTATAACTAACTTAGATAAGAAATGTTTACCTGAGGTAGAAACAGCTATTACAGAATTTATGATGAAAGAAAAGAAGAAATATGGTTCTTTTAATAGAGTACCAGAATAGTTGGAGATAAAAATGAAAAAATATAGATTAAAAAAGAGTGCTATGATAGTTCTAATTTTAATCTTAATTGCTGTTATAGCACTAATATGGTTTATTATGTCATTATTTGCTGTTAAGTCATATAGTTTAGAATATAATGTAAAAGATTATAAGATAAATGAAAACTATGATAAAGATAATAATTTATATTATTATGAAATAACAGATAATGATATAAGATATACTTTTATAAGTGAGACAGATTATCAAAAAGAGAAAAAACTTATTAATAATATTGAAAAGTATGAAAGTGATGGTTATGTATGCTTAGAAGTTAAAAGTTCTAGTTTAAAGACAAGACCATTATGTAGTTATGAGAATAAACAAATATCATTTTATTTAGTAAATGATGAATTACTTGATGAACTTAATGAATATTATGATAAGCCAACGGAGAAGAATATAACGTATGAAAATTATAAAATATATAATACTTATACGAATGTTTTAATATGGAATTATAAAGGATTTAATTACTTAGATGGAGGAGAAGTAGAATTTATTAAACTATTTAATAAAGATATTTATGATATACCTTTAGCTACAAAGATTAATAATTACTTAGTAGTTCCAGATTATGAACAAGAATATGAATTTAATAGATTATATCTAATTAACTTAGATGATTTAAAAGTAGATACTTGGAAGATGGATTATACTATATCATATGATAGTTATATTCTAGGTATTAATGATAAATCAATATATTTAGTTGATAAAAAGAGTGGAATTGAATATGAATTAGTTCCACATAAAAAGAAGATGCGTATTCTAGCTTCAAAGAATAAGAATGGTGTTATATATAAAAATGGAGTTGAAGAAAAGATTAATATTAAATCTTTAGTAGCTAATAATAAGTCTTTTACTTATAAAACTAATTATAACTATGTAGTAGAAGATAATAATTTATATTTATATTATTGGAATAATAAAGATAAGATTAAAGTATCAAATAATAAAATTAGATATATTGTTTATAATAATGAAGAGAATGTATATTACTTAGTAGATAATACTTTATATAAATATAATCCTTTAGAAGGAGAAACTAAATTAGTAGAATATAGTGAATGGGAATTTAATTATCAAAATTTAATATTTATTAATAACTAATTTTAAAATTAATCATAAGTTATATTAGGAGTGATTTTATGTATGATAAATACCTAATACAACCAGGTGATGATATAAAGAGTATTGCAAAGAAATTTAATACTAAAGAAAGTATTATTATGGATTTAAATAATATACCTTTTCCTGATATGATCAGAGCAGGCAAAGAGATAATAGTGCCAATTAATAAAGAAAAATATTTTGATTATTATACTATTAAAAAGGGAGATTCATTATATGCTATAGCTAGAGAATATAATATTAATCCTGACTTATTAGCTATACTTAATGGCTTAGATAGTCAAGATTATATTTATCCTGAACAAGAAATATTAATTCCTAAGAATAATTATAGTTATTATGTTACTAAAGATGGAGATACTTTAGAGATAGTTAGTGAGAAGTTTAATTTATCTAAAGGTGAAGTAGTTGATACTAATGAAACTATTTATTTATTACCAGGACAATTATTAGTTAAGAAGAATTAAATATGAGTAATCATATTTTTTCTTTTTATTATGTGTGATATAATTAATATTAGAGTAGGAGGGGCATTACATGGTAATTAGAAACCCTTATAGTTTTATTGCTAAACATTATAAGATAATTAATTTATTGTTATTAGTTCCTTTAATATATTTAGCCCTTAAGTTTGGAGATATTGGGTCTTTCTTTAGAGATTTTGTTAAATCTAACTATACGACAGTTGAAACTGATTATGCAACTAAATATGTTACTGGTTTTACTTTCTTTGTTCTGGTAGTAATGATTGCCGTAAACTTAGGTATATACTTTGTATGTTTAACGAAAAAGAAAAGGGTTTTATATTTTTTAACAGCTTCCTTTTATTATATTATATTGTTATTTTTAGCATTCTTCTTTAGAGTTACTATGGAAGGAATGCAATTATCAGCAATAGATGAAACATTTGCTAACTTTGTTAGAGACTGTGCTAATTTAAGTTCTATTCCATCATACTTTTTTATCGTTGTTGGATTAGCTAAAGGAGCAGGATTTAATGTTAGAACCTTAAGGTTTGATAATAATGCTGAGTTAATTATTGCTGATAATGATGATGAGAATATTGAACTACGTTTAGGTAGTGAAGATAAAAGTCTTAAGAAAGTTCTTGTTCATTTAATTAGAGAATTAAAATATTATGTATTAGAAAATAAATTTGTCTTTAGTTGTTTTGGGGCAGTAGCTTTAATAGCCATAGTTGTTTCATTATTTTTAAATTTTCAAGTATATAATAAGACTTATTCAGTAAATCAAGCATTTACAATGGAAAAATTTACGATATCTTTAAAAGATGCTTATTTAACTAATGTTGATTATCATGGAAATATTATTAGTGATGATAAATATTATTTAGCAATTAAATTAGGAATTATAAATAATGGAGCTGCAACTAGTATAGATAATTCACATTTTAGAATATACTTAGATAATGAAGCAGTATATCCAAGTTATGATAGGGCGGCTAGATTTATTGATGTTGGTAAAGTATATCAAGGAGAGACTATTCCTAATGTTAAAGATTATCCAGGAGGAGAATATGTCTTTGTATATGAATTAACTAAGAAACAAGTTAAGAACTCTTATCAAATGAGAATTCTTAATGGTTTAACACAAAAAGATAAGAAGTTAATTAAGAGATATAAAAAGATTAATATTAAACCAACTAATATTATTAAAACAGATATTGTAAAAGATAAATATAAAACTGGAACAGAAATATCTTTTAAAAATTCAATGATAGGTGAGACAATATATAAGTTAGATAGTTTAAAAGTCGTAGATCATTATAATTATAGTTCTAAGAATTGTGTTGGGGATAAATGTGTTGATATATCAGGTATTTTAGTACCATCACCAGGTAATGCTTTAGTAATAATTAAAGATGAAATAAAATGGGATCAAACAACGGCTTATTATGCAAATAGTGGTCAAGACTTTTATAGTGATTTTTGTTCTTTAAGTTATACATATAATTTTGTTTCAGGAGTAGATGCTGGTATTGATAAATATAATGTTAGTACAATGAAAAATGTAACCCCAGAAGGATATAAAGATGCTAAAGTATATGAAGTATCAGGTAATATGCTAAGAGCTAGTAAAATTGATATGTTAATAAAAGTTCGTAATAAAATTTATACTGTATCAGTTAAATAGTAATTGACTTTTACATATCATTATTATAAAATTAAGACATGTCTTCGGATATGTTTTAATGGGGCTTTAGCCAAGCGGTAAGGCAAGGGACTGCAACTCCCTGAGCACCGGTTCGAATCCGGTAGGCCCCTCCATATAAAAATAACTTACAAACGATAATGCTTGTAAGTTTTTTTGTTTATTGAATTGATTTTATATTATATTCATATTCGAATGTTCCTTCAACAACTTCAAAAGTAACTTTATATGATTGTCCTTCTTTAAGATTTAAAGTACTAGGAGGATTAATATATTTCATTTCATAATTATTATTTTTACTATCAGTAAATTTATAACTTGAATATGTGTATGAATAATCATCTTTAACACCAAAACCTGGAGTACCAATACTAGTTAAAGTTAAATTTTCAGTATAAGTTCCTAAAGTATATAAACCTAATTTTTTTCTTAATGATTCTTCATCTTTAATATTACTGATATCTTCATTATTATCTTTAGTGTAAGTTTTTATACTAGTAATATTTTTTTCTGAATAATAGATATTTATTTTAATATAGTCTTTATAATGTTCTAATAATCTTAAGTATTCAGTATCAATTGACTTAGAAGTATATTCTGTTGAATTATTATTTTTATCAACTATAGTAAGTGTACAATCTTTTTCATAACACATATAGTTATCAATTGTGATATCTTCAACTAGATTTCCTTCTTCTTGATTTTGATTATCTTTTTCAAAAGTAACATTCCAATCTGGAAGATTAGTAAAGTCTTTTAAAATATTACCAAAGCCAATTAATACTAGAACTAATATAGATATGATACCAATTACTGTTTGGATAAGAATACCTAGAATTACTGTTCCAATACTTGTACCACCTTTTTTAGTACAAAGAGCTCTTAATTCTTCTGATGAACTAAGTGGATGACTAGCTTTTATTTTGGCTATCTTATTTTTAGCAAAAGAAATATATATTTTGTTAATAAATAAACCAACTAAAACACAGATTATTAAGGAAATAAATGATGATTTAAATATAAATGATAAGATAGTACTTATAATAATTAATAGTAAGCCATATAGAAACATTTTACGATAAAACATATATAGGGCTGTAAAAAAGAAAGCAGCTATATTAAAGGATTTAGTAGTTATTTTTTCATAATTATTACCAATAAATGATTTTAATAATATATCATCATCGATATAGTTATTTTGATAATCAATTGTATTTGGTGTTTCTGGTGTCAGATTATTATCTGGTATTGATTGGTTATTAAGTTCAGTAGGAGTTATTGGATTATTATTTGGTGTTTCTATAGGTTGACTTAATACTTCGTTATTAGTACTTTGATTGTTATCGTTAGGAGTCGTTTGAAAAAATTGATTTTGTGATTGAGATGGTTCTAGTGTTTCAGGTGCTTGAACTGGTTCTAGTGTCTCAGTAGGCTCATTTGGTTGTGGTTCTGACTCTGGAGGAATACCAAAAATAGTATTAAAATCAGGTGGTGGAGTAGAACCTATTTGATTGTTATTGTTATTATCTGAATTATTATTCATTAGATTACACTTCCTTATTTTAGTAAATTATATCATGTAATGTTTAGTTTTGACTATGAATATTTTAACTATAAAAAATAGAATATATGAGATTATATTCTATTTTGGTTTTTTAATAAGTTTTAAGACATCGTATCTTTCTTCTTCGTTATTTTGAAAGTCGACACTTTCACTACTTTGTCTTTCATAGTTAAAGAAATAAGCTATATTATGAGCTATCCATTCATTTAACATAGAATTTTTTGATCTATCCCAAGGAGTATCACTGGGATGTAATTCATTATATTCTAAGATTAAATTAATTATTTCTAATTGAGTTGGAATGTCTTCAATACGATATGAAGAAGATATTTGCATATCTTCTTTAACATCACGTAAATCAACAATAACTATATCATTTGGTGTTGGTTTAATGTCTTCTTCATTATCAACAATATATATTTGGCCATCTTCATAAGTAGCAAAGATGGGATTATCTTCAATATCATATTGTTCATAATTGATGATTGGAGGTTTAGATATTTTTATATTACCACTACAAGCTTTAACACTAGTTGCTATACCACAACTTAGAATGGCGGCGATGAATATTTTGCATCTTGTTTTCATATATAATACCTCCTTTATTTTTGACTGCCAGGAGATATTATACCATATTAATCTCTATTTAAGATAGAAACATTGTCTTCACTAACTAAAACATAGTAACCTGAATCAACATCATAAGAACTAACATAAGAAATATTATTATCATAATCACTTAATACTAATAATTCACCAGAAGTAGGTATTAAGTATTTTTTTAGATTATTTTTAATGTTATTTAGATAGCTATCTTCATTAGATAGTTCTTTTTTTGGTAAATAGATGTATTTTAAGAAATAGTTTCGACTATCAGTATAATCTATATAGCTTAGAATAAAGTAATCTTTTTGTTCAATGATTAAATAATCTCTTAAATCTTCACATTCTATTTCAATAGCATATTCAGTATTATTATTAGTTAAGACTAAGTTATGATGTTTATTTTGACTTAGAGTAAATGAGTAATTTTCAAATTCATTGAAACGCATTGTATACTCTTCATAATTATCTCTTGTAACAGCATAGTTTTTAAGTTTTATACTATCATATTTATATGTTTCACCATATTTAGTAGTTAAATTACCAATAAAGATTGAAAAGAACATATATAGGAAGAAGCTTAAAATAGCTAGGTATGCAATAACTCCTTTTTTAGGTTTAGCATTGATATCTTTAAGATATGGAATAATATTAATTAATTGTGATAGAACAATTAAGATGGTAAAGATTAAACTAAGAATAGATATAGTTGAGAAATATTCAGTTGCTACAGTAACAGGTGCAACATCTCCTAGGAATACGGAGAAGTCCCATAAACCATGTAGGATGATAACAGACCAAATGTTTTTTGTTTTGTAATAGATTAAACCAAATAGAATACCTGAACCCATGGCATTAATTACTTGCATAATAGTTGTTATGACACCCTGATGAACAGTAAAGATATTACCAAGATGCATTAAACCAAAGATAATACCACTGATAATAATGGAATACCAAATACCTTTTTTAGTATCACCAAATCTTTCTAAGAATTCATTAAGTAACCAACCACGACATAGAAATTCTTCACAAATACCTACTAATAAACAACCAATTACTAAGTTAACGATAGTTAATGGACCACTAAATAAGCCACCAGCTATAACACCAGACATGATTGTATAAAAACCAGCACCGATTAAATAGAATAAGCCATAATATAAACTTGTTCCTAATTTTTCTTTCTTTTGCGTAAAAACATAGGAGTTTTTAAAAATTAACATAACTATTAGGACCATAATAGCTAAGACAGCTTCACTTATTACTAAGTCACCTTGAGGGAAGTTAGTTATTGATGTATATAGTAAGCTTCCACCATATCCCCAGATAATACCTTCAGTAATAATAACGAATAAAAAAATCATAAGTAGAGTATATAAAACGATATTAGGTTTTTTCTTTTCCATAAATATCCTCCGATTAAAGTTTAATATCTTATAAATTAATGATAATTTTTTTTATAATAATTGTCTATCTTTTTCTTTTAATGAAATGTAAATATTATTATCTTTTTAGGAAATAATTTGTTACAATATAAAACATTGGGGGATTTATAATGGCGGAATATAAAATTAAAAATTTTAATCAAGATATTAGAAAACAAATAAATACAATTGTTGAAAAGAATCTATTAGTGGGAATTAGTACTAAAGAAGGTATTAATAAAATAATGGATTATATGTATTCATTAGAAAATTATGAAGAGAAGTCAATTGAAGTATATCGCGAGTTTTTTATGGGAGTTGTATACTTAGATGCTTATAAGATGTATGCTTATCGTTTAAAACAAGGTATAGCAACAGAAGAAGATATTGATATTTTTTATCAATTATGGAATATTGTTGATTTTAATGATTTATTAGCTGAGATTAGTGCTAATATTGGATTATTTAATACGATGATTAAAGCTAGTTATGATTTTCATAATTTATCAGGTTTAGGTAAAATATTAGTAGTTAGATCATTATCTTTAACTGAGAATCAAAAATTAAGTCTTATATTCCCTTGTCATGATTTAGATTTAGATACTTATTATGAAGATTTAACAATAGACAAATTAATTAAGAATATTAGAAATCAAAATAAGTTTTATCAAAAAACTTTAATGATTGATTTTCAAGAAGGTATTATATATTCAGTAGTTGGTTTTATTAAAGATTTATTTAAAGTAGATAGAAGAAATGCTAAGAAGTTATGTTTAGAAATAGCTTTAGTAGATTATCGAGCTAGTAAATATTTAGTTAATTTAGTTAAAGATAATAAGACATTACAAGAACATATTGAGTTATATGAAAATAATGGAGTAGAACAGATAATTGATTTATTATTTTTAGATAGTGAGTTATTATTTGATACGATTTATATGTTAGTAGATTTATATGTTAATGGTAAATATAATGAAATAGATCTTAGTGAAGATGTAATTAGTCATGAAGGAAAAGAAGAAGTATTAAAGAAATTAATGACTGATAATAAGGAATAATTATAACCTACTTAAGTATTATACATGGTATAATATTTATATAAAGTAGGTTTTATTATGAGTAGAAGAAAAAGAAAAAATAATAATAAATTTATTACTTTTATATTTGTTATAGCTGTAATATGTTATATCTTTTCACTATATAGTAATCAAGAAGAAGCTTATTCTAATAAGAATGTAGTAAGTAGTAATTTACAAGTTTATTTTTTAGATGTTGGTCAAGCGGATAGTATTTTAATAACTAATCAAGATCATTATATGTTAATAGATGCAGGTAATAATGAAGATGGACCAAAATTAGTTAAATACTTAAAGAATGAGTTAGGGATAAGTGAATTTGATTATGTTGTAGGAACTCATCCTCATGAAGATCATATTGGGGGATTAGATGATATTATAAATAACTTTACGATAGATAATTTTTATATACCAGAGGTTATGACAACAACGAAAACTTTTGAAGATGTATTAGATGCTTTAGATAGTAAAGGATTAGAGATTACTGTTCCTAAGATAGGAGATAAGTTTAGTTTAGGGGAAGCAGAGTTTGAAGTAATGTATACAGGTACTGATGATAGTGATTTAAATAATACTTCAATTGTTTTAAAGATGATATTTGGTAATTATTCTTATTTATTTACAGGTGATGCTACCAATAAAGTAGAAAAGATATTATTAGATAAGAATATTGATGTTGATGTATTAAAAGTTGGTCATCATGGTAGTGCTTATAGTAGTTCTAAGGAATTTTTAGATAAAGTAACACCTAAGTATGCATTTATATCAGTAGCTAAAGAGAATAGTTATGGTCATCCTAGTAAAGATACTTTAAATAGATTAATGAATTATACAAGAAAGATTTATATGACTAGTGAACTTGGGACGATTATGATAGATAGTGATGGTAAGAAAATAGAGGTTAGTAGTTTTGCTACTGATACGAATGGATAGGTGAAATAATGAAGTTTAGTGTTGATCGTATTGAAGATAATGTTGTTGTTTTAGAAGGTATTGAGAATAATGAGATTAAGGAAGTTGATATTGCTTTATTACCAGATGGTATTAAGGAAGGATCAATCTTAGAATTAAATAATGATGTTTATGAATTAGATTTAAATGAAGAAGAATTAAGAAGAAAAAGAATACAAGAAAAGTTTAATCGATTAAAGAAAAAATAATTTATGGCATTAAAAAAATCTACTTACGTAGATCTTTTTTTTTAATTTAGTTTTTGTCCACAATTAGGGCAGAAATTTGCACCATTAGTTGCTGTTCCACAGTTAGGACAGAAGTTTGGTACTGCACCACCAGCTGCAGGAGCAGGAGCAGGATTTTGAGCAGCTTGAGCTTGCGCATTTTGATTAGCAACACCCATCATACCAGCACCAGCATTATTAGCCATATTTAATCCAGCGAATCCCATCATTGCACCATTTTCATTGCTAGCAGCAGCTTTTAAAGCTTCAGCAGAAGCATTGGCCATTAAACCAGATTGTAATTTAGCATCTGAGAAGATTGTAGCATCATCAATTTTATTAATTCTGGCCATTGATTCATCAGTAACATTAATGTCACCCATAGCAACATCAGTTACGATAATACCATATTTTTCTTTCCATGTAGGGCTTAATATTTCATTCATCTTATCTGAAATATCACTACCATACATACCCATATCACCGAAAGAAACTTTTTTAAGTCTCATAACTTCAGTAATAGCTTTAGTTATTTGTTCAACGAATTCATTTTTTAATTGTGAACCCATTACTTCATCAAAAGTAACTTGATCTTTAGCATTAGCACCAATTACATTACCAACTAATGTTACTGGGTCATCTACTTTATAAGCATATTCACCAAAGAATGTTACTTCAATAATACCATATTTTTCATCAGTAATTTTTTTAGGTTGTGGAGAACCAAATTTATTACCTAGAACATTAAGTAAACTAACATAGTAAACTCTTTGATCCCTAGCTGTTTGGCCACCATAAGTAATCCTTGATCCAATAGTTTTTAAAGTATCTAAAATACCTTTTCCTAATCCGCCATAGAAAACACTTGGTTCACTACTATTGTCATAAGTATATTCACCAGGTTCTGATGAGAATTCAACAACTTTACCATTGTCGATTAACATCATAGCATAACCTTCAGGAACAACTATTTTACTACCATTAGTAATAACTCCTTCAGAAGGATTTTTATTTCCTTCACCATGGTTAACTATTCCTCTCACAATCATTACATTTTTATCAACACTAGGACATGTGACGTACTCTTTAAACTGATCACCAATGGCCGTAGATGTTGAGCTAGTTAAAGCTTTAATTAAACCCATTTTAATACCTCCATTTAATAAATTTTAACTAAGATAGTAATTCTCTACTATTAAGATTATTATATTATTACTATGGCTTTTATGCAAGGAATCTTAGGGTATTAGACATATTTATTTACTTTTAAAAAAAACAATACTTAAAGTATTGTTTCATTATCAAAACCAAGTTTTTCTTTAATAATATATGTAGGTCTTTTTCTTACTTCAATATTTATAGTACCTAGGTATTTACCAATAATTCCTAAAAGAATAAAGTTAAGACCAAATAAGAATAAGGTAATTATTATTAAAGCATGAATAGCAGTTGCTTCAAAACCAAAACCAAGGATTTGAATTAATAATATAATTAAATAGATAAAACTAGCGAGAATAGATAGACATCCTAAGGAAATACCTAGTTTTAATGGCTTTTCTGAAAAAGCTATTATTCCACTTATAGCATAGCGTAGAGAAGCTTTAAAACCAAATGATGATTTACCAGATTCTCTAGGTTCTACTTCATATGGCATGTATTTAATATTAAAACCAACCCAACTAAATAAACCTTTCGAAAATCTATTTTTTTCACTTAAACTAATTAAAGCATTTTTAACATTACTACGAAACATTCTAAAATCAGAAGCAGCATTTTCTAAGTTGATTTCACATAGATTGTTCATAGTTTTATAAAACATGTTTTTACAGAATGACATGAATTTTGATTCAGTAGTTCTTTTGTTCATAACCATAGCTACTTCATCATAATCACTATTGTCATCTAAAAATTCCATCATATCGATTAAATACTTAGGATTTTGTTGTAAGTCACCATCTATAATACAGGTATATTCACCACTACTAGCTTCTAAACCTGCTAAGATAGCAGCTTCTTTCATAAAGTTACGACTAAAGGATAGGACTTTCATATGTTGCATATCTTTTTCGTATAATTTTTTTAGTTCAACTAATGTTTTATCAGTTGAACCATCATCTATAAAAATAAGTTCATATTTTTTCTTACCAAGAACTTTAGAAATGGCTTCATATAGGTTATTAACATTACCCTCTTCGTTCTTACAAGGTATTATAATACTTAATTTCATCTTAGCACCTCAGTAATCATTATATCATAGTTTTAGAGCTTTGCTATACAAATATAATCTTGATAAAGAATGATTATTTTGCTATTATTATATATAATAAAGGGTGATTGGAAATGGACAAGAAGTGGACGATACTAATATGTGTTTTTTCCGTGCTTACTTTTATCTCGTCAGTCATAGGTAGTAGTATAATATTTATGAATGATGAAATAAGAACTGAAGCTAATAGTAATAAAGTTTTAGCTAATAAAAATATATATAAAAGTACTTCAATAGTTTATGAAGCCAATAATAATTTAAGATTAAATTCCCTAAACCCTGGTTATAATTTAGAACAAAAATTTAGTATTACAAATAATAATTCAAATACAATTAAATATATAATTGAATGGCAGAATATTTCAAGTAATTGGAATAGTGGTAATGGTATGCCAGAAGAGTTTAATTATTCAGTTAATTGTAGTAATGGTGAAAAAGTTGAAAATAAACAAATGCCTTTAAATAATGAAGTTATTTTAGATAACTTAGAGTTAGAAACAAATAAAACTAATGAATGTACGATAAAAATTAATTTTATAAATACTGGTCAAGATCAATCTTATAATTTAAATAAGACTTTTACAGGTACATATAAGGTTATTATAAAAGAATAAAAAGGAAGTGATAAGAATGGAGAAAAATGATAATTTTAAATCAGATTTAGAGAATCAGTATACCATTCTTATTCAAGCACAAGAACGTAGTGAACAAAGAAGATTCTTAGCTATTTTAGTAGTTATAACTGTTACATTACTAGCAGTTATTGTTAATGCTGTCTTTTCTTTTATGGCTTATAAAAGGAGTTCGGATATTCAAGAAGATGTTAAAGATGAAAAGACTTATTATCAAACTTTATCGACAGTATATAATGGATCTTCTAGTTTAGTATTAGATAATATTGTAACTGGTTATAGACTGGGAACCCCAAAGACTATTGAAATAACTAATGATGGGGATACAGCAGTTACTTATAATATTAAGATTGCTTCAATTAAGACATCATTACTATCGACTAATAATTTATTCTATACAATTAATAGTAATGGGGAGACTAGTAGTACTAAGCAATTACCATTAACTGATAAAGTTATATTAGATAATATTAAGATAGAACCTAAAGAGACTAGAACATATACAATTGATGTAGTTTTTCAAGGAACAACATTTGAAGGAGAAAATAATAATTATTATCATGCATCAATTATAGTAGAACAAATGGATAATAAATCAAATTTATTAGAACAATAAGAGGCTGGCTATGGAGAATAATAAACCTAAAAGTATATTATATGTTGTAGGTAAAATACTATATTACGTAGTAGTTGCTTTTATATGCTTAATTGCTTTATTTTTACTTTATTATATTATTTCTTCACAAATGAATGCTGATAATGAAGACTATAAACCTAAGTTTTCAATATATACAATAGTAAGTCCTAGTATGACACCAACAATTAAAGTATATGATGTTGTTATTAATATTAGAGAAGATAATCCAGCTAATATTAAAGTAGGAGATATTATTACTTATATATCTAAAGCTTCAACATCAGAAGGTATGACCATAACGCACCGTGTTACAGAAGTAACGAGAACTCCTGATGGTGGTTATGAGTATCGTACACAAGGTGATAATAATAGTGAACCTGATCGTTTATATGTTTCATTTGATCAAGTAATAGGTAAAGAAATAGTAATTATTCCATACTTAGGAAGAATTCAATTCTTAATTGCTAATCAAAAAGGTTGGTTATTCTTATTACTTATTCCAGTATCTATTTATACTTTATTAGAAATATATAAGTTAATTAATTTATTTGGGATAAAGAGTAAAGTTAGAGAAGTAGTTAATGATACAGAACAAGAAGAGTTAGCTAAAGAACAAGAAGAATATGAAAATGCTCGTAAAGAAAAAATTAGAGAAGAATTAAGAATTAAAAATGCTAATATGAATCCAGTACCATTACCAACAACTAGAGAAGAGATTGCTAAGTATAAAGAGGATGCTGTTGAAGTATTAGATACAGATCCTTTAACAACTAAAATTAAAGAATATGATGATCGTATTAGTCAATTAGGTAATGTTTTAGATAGAATGTCTAGAGAATTACCTGAAGAAGAAAAAGAAGAACCGGTAGAAGAAAATTATTTAACTGGTGGACGTATTAAAGTTACTAATATGGAAGATGCGAAAAAGAAGAGATTTGGTGTTAATGATCATGGACATGATAATCGTATTATTGATCTTGATTTTGAAGAAGAAGCTGATAATAACGAGTTAGAAGATATTATTCCATTAGAAAATGATCGTAGTATTATTGAAAGACCACATAGTGTTGATATTGGTAAACCTGTTATAGAACCAAGGAATAATGAAAATAATAAGTCTTTAAATTTAAATCCACGTAATGTTAAAAAGGTTAGAAGACCTAATCGTAGTAATAATAACAATAGAAATCGTAATCGTAATTTAAATTTAAATCCTAATAACGTTAAAAGGGTTAGTCGCAATAGACCAAACAATAGACCTAAACCTAAAAAGAAATTAATTGTTATTGAAAAAAAATAAAAGTTCTCGTTTGAGAACTTTTTACATGTGTCTTCCGCCACCTGATGAGTGTCCACCACCAGATGAACCACTACTACTATGATAACTTCCACCACCAGAGTAACCGCCACCACTACTTGATGAAATATAATGTGATGTAGTGTGGGATGTAATAAATTGATCTAACTTTCTAGTATAGTGAATACTATTTTGATCTAAGTATTCAAGAGCTTTCGTTTCTTGAGCAATCATAAAGTTTTTCTTAACTAAGATACCTATGGTAATTGCTGTAACAATTAGAGAAACTAATAAACCAATAAGAATTGGTGGTTTGTAATGCTTTTGAAGGTATCCCATATCATCGATGTAGTAATCTTTTAAATCTGGTTGAATGCCTTCTTCATAATAATCATAACAATCTTCGATAAATGTTTTTAAACCATCCATATAATTTTTATTATAAAGATTATAATAAACGTCATCTAAAATTGGTTCGGTTCTGGCAGATTGATAATATAATTGAGCATTACCAAATGTATACATATTATAATATCTTTGATTGGGATATTCATTTATAAGGAATAAGATACCACTATATTTTTCATCATCAATACCAAAGTCATTGTAATCATAAAAATTAGCAGCATAGTCTTCGTTTTGATTATCTTTAGAATATGAAAAACTATCAAAGACGAAAACTAAATCAAAGCCAGTTTCAGCGATAAATTCATCGCTTAGTTTTTTTAGCTCTTTTTCTTCTTCGTCAGTTAATATGTTAGCAAAGTCATAAACTTTTTCTGAGGCATCTACACTTGGAGTTTCTAAGACATCATTAATATTTTTATAGTTAATATCCCATTTTTTATTAACACGAAGATTATCTTCTGTTCTTTCATAGGTATTAGTAGATGCATAACAGATATTAAAACTAATTAAGAATAATAAAATAGTAAAAATTATTTTTTTCATGCTATACCTCCCACGATATGAAAGATAAAACTTATTAAGATAACTAAAGCAAATACACCAACAAAAATTAAAATAGTCCAAAGAATTACTTTATTTGTGTCTAATGGTATATTACCAATGAATTCACCAGTTTGACCATTCATAGCAAAGATATAATATTTATCTTTATATTTAACATTAACCATCCAGACAGGTAGTAAAACATATTTTTTTTCACTGATAGCTGGAACTAAAGTGTTATTAGTAATTATTTTAGTACTATAAGCTAAACTATCGTTATACATAGTATCTTTAGCTGTTTCTTTAGCTCTATCCATAGCTATGTTTGAAACTTGATCAGCTTCAGTATCATATTTTTCAGCATAAAAGCCAGCTAAATAAGCATGGTTATATGGAACTAGTTCTTTAAAATTAAATGGTTCTATCGAATTCATAATTTTGTCATCAAATCTAGTTGAACCATCAGCGGGAATATTGTTAAATTTCATATTACCAGTACGGAATATTTTATATATATCTTTTTTAGTATATTGATAATCACCTGAAGTCCATGTGCTAATTGATGTAGCATCACAATCTAATGAGCCTTCAACATCAACATCAAATAACCAAAATGGAACATATAAACCTTTAATTTTTTCAATATTATTTTCGTTATTAAAATCTTTAGGAACAAAAGGACGTCCTTTAGATAAACCTTTGAATGCTTCAATTGCTTTTTCCTTTGGTACTTTAAAAGGAATAACATAATTAGGAGCAAACTTACCTGATAATTTATTTTTTAAAATAGCTGTATTACCACAATATAAACAGAATGTAGCAGCTGTTTCTTCATCAGTAATTATTTCAGCACCACAGTTTTCACAACGATAAGAAACATAATTAGTATTATCTTCTTCAACAGGTTGAACTTCTTTTTCTGGTGCTTCATTATTTTCTAATTTACCAGCGTTAGTTTTAGCTTGAATTTCTTCTAAAGTAAATTCACTATCACAATACTCACATTTCCATTTACCAAGACTAGGGTTAAAAAAGATAGGGGCTTTACAACTAGGACATTTATTATCTAGGGCTTTTTCTTTTTTCTTTGTACTCATTTAACCACCTACTATGTAAATTATAACATAATAATTTTATTATCTTATTTAATATATCTTTATATTTACAAGAACAAAAGTAAAATAAATAACTAAAATGATTATTTTACATTAAGAAATCTCGCGGTTTCTTTTTCTTGCTTCGCTGGAGTTTCCTCCTCCACAAGCCTAAATTCCGATGGTCGCCACCGTACACTATTTTTTATACAACTTATATACAACTTATAATCATAACCATCTTCCCTGTAAGATAATTATACAATAACGAACTAGTGTTCGTCAATATTCTTCTTTATTTTTTTGAAAACCTTCATACAACAAAAAAGTAAATATAAATTTACTTCTTTGACCCCCTAACTTAATAATTTATGTTCTAATAATTCAACTAATTTATATAGAATAAATGATATGATAATTAAAAGTAAAATACCACTAATTACTAAGTCTAGATTAAAGACTTGTGTACCATAGATAATCAAATAACCTAAACCAGCACGACTAACTAGAAATTCACCGGTTATAACACCAATCAAACTCATACTTATACCTAATTTAAAAGAAGATATAATTGTTTTATAAGAACTTGGTATAACTAAATATTTTAATGTTTGATATTTATTAGCTTTTAAAGATAACATTAATTTTAATTTGATTTTATCAGTATTATAAAAACCATTGGTAATAACAATAGTACTAACAATAACATTAATTAAGATAGCCATAAGAATAATACTTTTGGTATTAGCACCGGCGATAATAATTATCATGGGACCTAATGCTACTTTAGGTAAGGAATTTAAACAAGTTAAATAAGGATCCATTACTTTATAAAAGTTATGATATAGATATAATAAGATTGATAAAATAATACTTATAAATAAACCAATAATAAAAGATATAATAGTTTCATAGATAGTTATTAATATATGTTTAAATAATTCTTGTTTAAGATATAGATGATAAATAGTTTTAATTACTTTAGTAGGACTACTAAAAATAAAAGAATTAATAAGATGATATCTACTTAGTAATTCCCATATTAGAAGAAAAGCAACAATGATGAGAATTTGAATTAAAAGAATAATTCTTTTATTTTTTTTATACTTCTTTAAAAATAGTTCTTGTTCTTTAGACAATATTATCTAAGTCTTTCATGATTAAATCATAATAGTAATTAAATTTATCATCTTGACGATTAATAGTTGGTATATCTTTTTTAGTTAATTTTATTTGATAAATATTTTTAATTATGGAAGGTCCTTTACTTAAGACAATAATTTTATCGGCCATACTAATAGCTGATGATATATCATGAGTAACCATAATAGCGGTTTTCTTTTCTTCTTTAATAATACGATAAACATCATTACTTACTTCTAAACTAGTAGGGAAATCTAAAGCAGAGAATGGTTCATCTAAGAAAAGAATATCAGGTTTAATAGCAAGTGTTCTGATTAAAGCAACTCTTTGAAGGAAATAAAGACACTATATATTCCAAATAATTTTTATCTCTCTATTTTGTTTATTTATTTTACTAATATATATTTTAGTAATAAATTCATCAGTAATTATTTTATTTAAATTAGTAAATTGATTGAAAGAGATATTTTCTTTTGCTAATAATTTATTTTTTATTTGTTTAAGTTCTTTTTTATAAATAATATTTTGTTTTTGGTAGGTACTTAGTAATTTTTTATATTCTAATGGAGTTATTAAGTTGTTTAGTTTATCTTCATATAAAGTTATAAAGATATTTTGATTATGTTTAATCTTAGTTTCTAATTCTTTTTGTTCTTTAATTAAGTTATTGTCTTTATTTAATTTATTTAGGTAGTTATGAAATAATTCTTCTTTATAATAGTTTTTTATTAAAGAATTTAAATGATTTAAAATAAGATTAGATAATGTATCATATCTAATTGAAGGGTTAGAACATAGAGGGTTTGGACAATAAAGATATTCGTGAAGAGATGAATTTTTCTTCCGCATTAAGTGATGACATTCTAAACAATATACTTTATGGGAAAAGGGATTGAGAAGACCAGTTTTTTTAAGAGGTTTACTTTTAGTTTTAATAATACTTTGAACTTTATTAAAGATATCCTTAGAAATAATTGGTTCATGAGTATTTAATGATTTTAACCAGGTATGAGGTTCTTTTTTGATTACTTTATGATTTTTATAACTAATAGTAGTTCTTTTGCCTTGAATTAAATTACCAATATATACTTCATTAGTTAAAATATTTTTAATAGCATTATTCGACCATAAGATATCTTCTCTTTTTTTAGAACTAACGATATTAAGTTTAATACCTTTTAAATATTTATAATAGGATGGACTAGGGATATTTTGTTTATTTAAATAATTAGCTATTTTAGTAAAACTATATCCTTTTAAGTAAAGATTAAAGATGTCTTTAACTATTAAAGAAGCAGGAGAATCAATGATTAATTTATTATTATCTAAAGGATTAATGTCATAACCGAATGGGGCGAATGGGGAGATTAGTTCACCTTGTTTCATTTTAGAATTAAAAGCACTACGAATATTATTAGATATATCTTCTAAGTACCATTCATTAACTAAACCATTTATTTGACGAGCTTTTTTGTTACCTAAATTAAAAGTATCAGCATTATCAGCAAGACTGATAAATCTAATATGCCATTCATTAAATTTATTATGAAGATACTTTTCGATTATCTCCATATCACGAGAGAATCTGGATTGACTTTTACATAGAACAATATCGATTTTTTTATTTTCACAATCATTAATTAAACGATTAAATTCAGGACGATAAGTACCGGCACCAGATAAGTCTTCATCACAATATTCATCAACTAAGATAAAGTTATTATGATGAGATATATAATCATAAAGAAGATGGCGTTGATTCTTGATTGACTCACTATCATCTTCTTTATTTAGTTTATCTTTATCTTCTTTAGATAATCTTAAATAGATACCAACTCTTAGATAATTATTCATTAATTCTGCTCCATTAATTTAATAATAAGAGATAGTTTATAATTAATAATTTCTTTAGTTATATTTTGATACAAATTAGTAATATGGAAAGTTATAATAAATCACCTCGCTAATAATAAATAGTTATTACTTAATATTATTATATTAAGATTCTTAATATGTAGAACTTTTTGGGATATTTTAGGCGAAAAATGAAAGAATTCTATTGTCAGAAATCTTGTCATACTATATAATATTAGCGAGGTGAATTTATATGAAATTTTGGAACAGGATTTTATCAATTTTATTAGTAATGGCAATGTTATTCAATAACATTTCACCATTAGTAGTAATGGCTTTAGAAAGTGATATTAGTAAAATAACAACTATTAGTGCTAATAATATCAAAGCTAAAGGAAATATAGAAATAGAATTTCAATTAGCATTACCAGTTAGAGATGGTAAAGATAATGGAATAGTTCTATCAATAACTGATGAAAGTAATAATAAAGCATCAATTAATTTAAGTGATGTGAATAGTGCACAAGATGGTATTTATGAAAACCATATTAGTTTAGGTAGTGAAGGAAATTCACAAAACATCCGTGTAATGATTACTAAACGTGGTTATGATGGAAAATTACTTGGAGGTAATTTAGAAAATAATAATCTTGTTTATTATAGTATAAATTTATATTCCTTAAATACTGGTAAATATAATTTAGAATTTAAGGGAAAGAATTTTGTTACTTATAATGTTCCAGTAGAATTAAAAGATTTTTCAAAAAGAATTAGTTTATCTGATGAAAAAGGGTTATTTGAAATTGGTGATGTTAACCAAGATAATAAAGTAGATACTAATGATGAAAAAGAAATGATTAAAGCAATAGAAAGTAATGATCTTAGTAAAGATTTAAATTTAGATGGTAGTGTTGATGTAGCAGATTTAAATTATATTACAGCGATTATTAATTCTAGTGAAAAGAAAATTAAAATAGAGGATACTAGCGCCATAATGAATAGTGATAATGTTTCATTTTGTTTAGCTGAAGGAACAATATTAGAAGAAGGTAGTAGTTTAGATAATTTATTTAATGAAGATGGAACAGTAAAATTAAAAAGTAATAGTGATATATCAGAAGAAAATCCAATTCAACTAGATTTAGACTTAGGTGGTAGTGAAGATAAAGCTATCGAAATGAGTGAAGTAAGAATTGGAGTTGGACAAGAAAATGTTCCACAGAAAATGAAATTACTTGTTATAGATGATAGTAATGAAACTTTAGAATATACAGTTGATGATCCTGATCAAGGATTAGAAGGAGTTCATTTATTTACGGAAGATAATTCTGATGATACTATTAAGGTTGATTTAGGCAAACAAGTAGCAGTTAAAAAAGTAACGATTGTTATTACAGAATCTTCTAGTACTAATTTAGCAGAAATAGCTAAAGTAGAATTCTTAAATAATGTAAAAGTAGAAACAAAAGAACCAGATGGTTTTTATACACCACAAAATATTCATATTGATGATACTAAGAGTGAACAATTAACTATTACATTTGATAGTGTACCAAATGTAACTGGTTATGAAATTAAAATAGTTGGTGGTAAGATGAATGGAGTTATTTTCCAAACAACTTTTCCAACTTTTACGATTGAAGATTTAAAAAATTATCAAACATATAAAATTTATGTTCAATCTAGTAACCAAGAATGGCGCAGTGGATGGAGTGATGCTCATGAGGGAACTCCGAAAGCTAATGGACGTGCTCCTAAAGTAGATATGGTGAGTGCTGTAGGTGCTTATGGTGGTATCGATTTCAAGTGGAAAAAGATGGATGATACCCAATACTATAAACTTTACTATCGTGAAGTAGGTACTAATGAATATACATTAGTAGATAATCTTCAAACTGATAATTATCAAGCAAGAGGATTAAAAGCTGGTACTGAATATGAAGGATATGTAATAGGTGTTAATGAAATTGGGGAGAGTAATGACTATACATTAGTTAAAGCTAGAACTAAAGCTAATGGTGCAGTAATATATCCTAAATATAAATTAATTAATGATACAGTAGAAAATGGTAAAACAAATCATATTAAAGAAGTTCATTATCATACAGGAACAATGACCAATGATAATAAGTATTCAATGGTTGATGATGACTTTAATACTTATTGGGCTCATAAAGATTGGCAAATATCTGCTCATAATGGTTTTAATACAGGAGCTCCAGTTATTGTTTTAGATAATTTATATAAAATGGATGAATTTGTTTTAACTGTTCCAGATAGTTATGCAGCTTCATTAAAATCAGGTGGACCTAATAGTAATGATATTCAAGTACATTATTGGGACACTGAACATACTATTTATGATAATACTGATCGTAAAGTTGTTAAAGGGACTTTAACGGCTCAATACGATGAAATGGAACGTAAATATTATTTATTAAAACTAGAAGATCCAATTGAAGCGAGAGCAGTATCTTTTGCTTTAACTGTTGCTAATAATGTTAATGATATTCAAATAGATGAAGTTAAATTCTATCATTATGATTCTTTAGTTGATGATGTTGCTAAACTATTTACTGATGATTTAAGATTAGTTTTAGCTGATGGGGTTAATCAAGAAAAGATTGATGAATTAAGAAAAAGAGCAAATGAACAAGATCATGGTGAAGATAATCCTTATAAAGCAAGTATTCTAGCTGATTTAGAATATGCAGAAAAGATATTAAAAGATGAAAAAATTGATGATGTTATTGAACTAAATCCAAATATATCAAATTATTATAATAATCATGTTAAATTTGCAATGACAATTAGTGATTATCAACCATTAGGTGTTATAGCAAGACCTGGTGAAACATTAAATGTTTATGTTGGATCAAATGGTCCAATTAATGCGCAAATAGTGTTTACGCAATATCATGCAGAAGCTAGTGAATGGAATAGTGTTGTAAGTTTAAATAAAGGTTTAAATATAATTCAAGTACCAACAATTGGTTCATCAGTTGATGCTGAACGTGGTGGTAGTGTATATATTCGTTATACATCAACTCCTAATGCGAATACACCAATTAAAGTACGTGTTAGTGGTGGTACTAAAATACCAATGGTTGATACAACATTACTTATGGATGATACCGAGAAAAAAGCAGAAATTAAAAAATATATTGAAGAATTAAAAAATTACAATAGCAAACTTGATAGTGTTTATGCAAGTGAAGGTAAAGGTACATTTAATAAAGGGACAAGTGTTTTAGGTTCAACAGAAATAGTTACAAAATATGGATTATTCTCTGTATCAAGTAAAGCGGTAGAGGATGCATTAGATTCAGGGCTTACTAGTACTGATCAAAAAGTTGATCGTTTATATGAATCAATGGAAGCATTTGATGAAATGATGGAATTCTTCTATCGTCAAAAGGGATTTATTGAAACAGATGATACAAAATCAGCGGATAAAATGCCTAAAGCAAGAATTAATATTCGTTACATGCAGATGTTCTATGGAGCGTTTATGTATGCTGGGGGATATCATGTAGGTATTGAATATGGTTCAATTGGTGGTCTTGTTACAGCTCATAGAAATAGAGCAGATGCAACTGGTTACTTTGGTTGGGGTATCAGCCATGAAGTTGGTCACCAAATCAATTTAAGTGGTACTGTATTTGCGGAAGTAACAAATAATATCTATGCTTTACTTGCGCAAACAAGTAATGATAAAGATAATTCACGATTAGAACTTCAAGGTTATGATAAGATTTATGATAAAGTTACTTCACATACAATAGGAAGAGCCCAAAATGTATTTGTTCAACTTGGTATGTATTGGCAATTACATCTAGCTTATGATGAAGGTAAGACTTTTGAAGATAAAGACTCTGTATTAGCTAGAGTAAATAAAATAGGTAGAGCTTATTCTAATACAGAAAAGAAATATAGTCGTGATGATTTAACTATTCTATTTGCTTCTAAAGCAGTAGAAAAAGATTTAACTAAGTTCTTTGAAACTTGGGGTTTATATGCGAGTGATACATTAAAAGCAGAAATTAAGGAATTAGGATATCCTGAAGAAACTAGACCTATCTATTATTTAAATGATAAGGCATGGCGTTATAAATTAGCTGGTAGTCAAGGTATTACTAATGATGCAGATATTTTAACGGCTAGTATTAAGAATACTGATGCAGGAAATAAAAGAGTAACAATTAACTTAGGTTTAAAAGCTGATTCTGATAAAATACTAGGTTATGAAATTTTACGTAATGATGTACCAATTGCCTTTGTCGAAAATAAAGATAATGTTAGTGAGTTTGTTGATAATGTAGGAGCAGAAAATAATAGAGCTTATACATATTCAGTAGTTGCTTATGATTATTATTTAACACCTACAAAGAAAGTTACTTTAGAAGAAGTTAAAATAGCTCATGATGGTAGCGTTAAGAAAGATGCCTTTACAATTACATCTAATGTTAAAGAACCTAATGAAGTTGTTAATGCTGAAGATGAAAAGATGGATTATTCTACATTAAAAGTAAATAACTTAATTGATGGTAGAGTTGATACGGTATTTAAAGGTACAGAAAAGATTAAACAATACAATATTAGTGGAGATAAACCTAGTGCATCTGATGATAATAGTAATGCTTATGTAATTATTAATTTAAATAATTCAATGTCTGTAAGTGGTATTAAGTATAAAGCGATAGTTACTGACGGAGCATTAGATTCTAATACAATTAATAAATATAATATTTATGTAAGTGCGACTGGTAATGATAATAGTTGGACTCTTGCTGGTACTGGATCATTTGATTTAAGTGCTGAAAGTGCTGAAAAAACTATCTACTTCATGAAGGAAGGTACTGATAGTAAGAATCAATTATGGACTTATAATAATATTACTTATATTAAGATAGAATCTGTTGGTAATATAACTGGTTTATCTGGAGCAGAAATTGATGTTATTGCTCCTCCTGGAGATAATGTTGATATTGATGTAGATAATGGTAAACCATCTATTGGAGTTTTAGAAGAAGATTACTGTTATTTAACAGAAGGATGCAAGGATGAAGTTAAAGACGAAAATGGAAAAGTTAAAGGTAAGATTGAAGCTGGTTCAGTTGTAATTAAAGGTACTTATCGTGGTAATCCAGCATTTAATGTCCTATTAATAGGTAATGCATCTAATGGAACGAAAAATTATGGTGGATATCAATTGATCTTTGCTGAATTAAATAGTGATAAATCAGTATATGAAGTTGCTAGTGGTACTTGGTTATATGTAATGACTAAAGAGCAATATGAAGCAATGTTAGCTGCTGAAGAATCTATTCGTGCTTACTTGTATCGTGTTAATGATGCCGAGACGAATGAAGGTCAAAGATTAACTAGTACTTCTAAAGCGGTAAATGTTAAAGAGTTAGGTTATAATCAATTACCAAAAATGAAGATAACTAGTTCAGATTTAAATAGTAATAAGGAGTGATAAAGATGCAGAAGAGAGTTATAACAGCTATTGTCGTATTTGTAATAAGCATCTTTATCTCACTTACTTCAGTTAGTGCTGCTGATAAATTAACATTTAGTGAAAATAGCAATGGTAATATAAAAGCTACTTTGCATTTTGAAGAAGGGTTTGTTGGGGGATTTGATATTACTTTAAAATATAGTGGTAATGTTAAATATAAACAAATTAATCTTGATAGTAATGTAGCTAAAAGTAGTACTAAAGAAATTAAACATGATGAAAATAATCATACTATAAGAATAATTGTATCAACTGGGGGAGTAGGTACTGGTCATAACTTATTAAATGCTAATAAGGAATTAGTTCTAGGAAATATTATTTTTGAAAGTGATGCGAAAAGTAATACAACTTATTCATTTGAGTGTACTAAATTAACAATTGTTGCTAATGATTGGTATTCAAAGAATTTAACACCTGAATTAGGAACACATTCATTTACCTATAAAATAAATAGTCCTAGTACTGATAATGATAAACAAGATGATAATAAGCAAGACGATGATAAAAAAGATACTGATGATAAGAAAGATGATAACAAAGATAATCAATCTTCTTCGGGTAATAATGTAAGTAATAATGGATCACAAAGTAGTGGATCAAGTAGTAATAGTAGTAATGGTTCTAGTAATAGTGGTTCAAGTAATAATGATTCTTCTAACGGATTTTCATCTAATAATGGAACAGATAGTAATGGATCTGGAGTATCAGGTGATGATGATAATTATGATGACTATAATGATTATAGTGAAGATGGAGACGATGATGAAGAAAGTAAAGATAATAATGAAGAAGAGATTACCGATGAAGAAGATGGCTTATCTAAGATAGTAGAAATTATTATTGGTGTTGCTTTAGTAGGTTTAGCGGGAACAATATGTTTCTTAGCTATTAAACCTAAAAAAGTTAAAGAGATTAAAACTGATAAAGAATAATTTATCAGTTTTTTTATGATAGAAAGTGTGTTTAGAATATTCAAGCAACTCTTTGTTTCATACCACCAGATAATTCACTTGGTTTTTGATTAATGAATTTTTCTAAATTATATTTTTTTAATAAATTTAAAGCATATTCTTTATTACTATCAGATAATTTATGTTGAACTTTTAAACCAAGATAAACATTGTCGATTATTTTTAAATGTTCAAATAAAGCATCTTCTTGTAACATATAACCAATAATTGGCTTATCTTTATAATATTTAATAGTACCATCTGTTTGTTTAGTTAGATTAGCTAATATAGAAAGTAGAGTACTTTTACCACAACCAGATGTGCCAACTATTGCAATAAACTCACCTTCATTAACATCAAAGCTAATATCTTTAATAGCTTCTATTTCACCTTTAGTAGTATTAAACTTTTTACTTATATTTTTTACTTCTAATAATTTAGTCATTTAAATTAATTACTAAATCTTTAAATGGAACATAATCATTTAATAAATTATTATCTATCATTATATTCTCTAAGTTTTTATATGATTCTTCAGAAATGGTTGTATTATTAAGCCAAGAATCGGCATCTTTATATCTTTTTACTATAACTTCAATATCATTAAGAGAGTTATCTGGAAATTGAGGTAGTATTATTTCAGCTATTTCTTTAGCTGAATGATTATTAACGTAATTTAAACCTTTATTGATAGCTTTATTAAATTTATTAATTAGGTCTTGGTTTTTATTAATGAAACTTTGACGAGCATAGAAAGCAGTATATGGCATTTCACCAGATAGTTTTCCAATACTTCCAACAACATAACCTAAGCCTTCTTTTTCTAACTTTGTTGCATTAGGTTCTCTTAATGATAGTAAAAGAAAGTACTAAATAATAAATATTATACATAGGGTTAAGTAAGTGATTAATGATGAATAAAAGATTAATTTATTTAAAGATAGCTTTATTAATTAATAAAGAATTATTTGAAGAAAATAGAATTACTTATCAAGTTTATAAACAAGTTGAAGTGAGTATACTAAAGGAATTAGATAATGGATCTATATAAAATAAGAGAACAATTAAATATGGGAGTTAATCTTAGTAATATAAAATTAAGAGTTACTGATTATGTAAGAGTTTCAACTAATCATTTAGAGCAACATAAATCATTATTAAATCAAATAGAACACTTTGAAGAAATGATTAAAAGTAATAGTAATTGGACTTATATACCAGGTTATGTTGATGATGGAATTACAGGGACGAGTGATGTAAAAAGAGATAATTTTATGAAGATGATTGATGATGCTAAGAAGAATAAATTTGATTTAATAGTGACTAAAGAGATATCAAGGTTTTCACGTAATACTTTAGATAGTATTAAATATACAAGGGAATTACTTAAATATGGTGTGGCTGTTTTGTTTATTAACGATAATATTAATACAGCATTACCTGATGCGGAACTAAGACTTACAATTATGGCTTCGATGGCACAAGATGAAATTAGAAGATTATCAGAAAGAGTTAAGTTTGGCATGAAAAGAGCTATTTTAAGAGGGGAGATTTTAGGTAATGATATGTTATATGGCTATAAGAAAGATAAGAATACGAAGAAATTAATTATTATTAAGGATGAAGCAGATATAATAAGAAAGATATATAGTTGGTATGCGATAGATGAATTATCAGTAAATAAAATAGTTAAGGAATTAAATAAAGATAATATATTATCTAGGAAGGTAAGAAAATGGTCGGTAGCAACGATAACAAGAATGATAGCAAATCCTAAGTATAAGGGTTTTTATTGTGGTAGGAAATCAGAAGTCGAAGATTATATGACGAAAAAAATTAAATATTTTAAACAAAATGAATGGGTTATGTATGAAGATAAAGAGAATATTCCACCTATTATAGATAGTAAGTTATGGGAGATGGCAAATAATAGATTAAATAAAAGAAAGAAAAAGATAATAGTACAAGAACAATATTTATATAGTGGGAAGATATATTGTAAATGTCATAATGCTTTATTTTATCGAAGAATATTTAGAACTAATAAGAAAGATATTACTTGGGTATGTTCTAAGTATTTAAGGTATGGTAAAGAATATTGTGATACAGCTAATATAAGAGAATCAGAATTAAAATATATATTTAAAGATATTATTGATAAATTAAATATTGATTTAAATAAAGTAGTTAATATGTTATTAAATTATTATGAGAAAGTTAATATTAATAAGAAAGATGAGAATAAATTAGGAGAAGATATTAGAAGAATTGAAATAAAAAAAGATAAGTTATTAGATTTAAAGATTAAAGATTTAATAAGTGATGAAGAGTTTAGAAAAAGAAATAATAGTTTTAATGAAGAGATAGAAGATATTAAGAAAAGAATGAAGATATTTAAAAGAAATAAAGTAGTTAATAAGGATATAAAAAAGATTATAGAAGATAAAGTTAAGACTAAAAAGATAGAAGAGAAGATAATTAGTTTATTACTTAAAGAAATTAGAGTATCTAAGATAGAGGAAAAGATTTATTTAGATATTTATTTAAATTATTTAATAGAGAAAGAATTATATATTAATTATGAATTTAAAAGAGGATTTGATACTATGGGGACTAAAAGATATATTGTTTATTATGAAGTAAAAGTTAGCAATTAAAAAACTACCTTTATTTAGGTAGTAGAACTAAGGACATATCAGTAGATTCTAAGTTATCAGCACTTGATGAACTATAACGATATGGATAAGCAGATGATTCAAAAATAGCATATAAAGTATCATTATTAATTGTAATTTGTTCCATCATTGCATCGGTTTTATAACAAACACTATTTATTTTAGAATTAGTATAATCATCAATATCTTCTTCATAAGGAAATATTTGTAAGATAGATGGAGTGTTTTCCCCAAATGAACGACTTAGAAGTAAATAATCTTTATCATCTTTATGATAGATAGTTAATCCTTGGACTTTAGTTGGGACTTTAAATGTATTAACTAATGATAAATTGATAGTACCATGGTTATTAGTAATATGATATTTTTTTACTAAACCATATTTAGATAAGGCGAAACTACCAACATATAAATGATTGTTATCAACTGTTAGATATGATATAGAGTTTTTTAAAGGATTTAAGTAGTTTTTACAACCTGATCCAACATTAAAAGTAGTATCACAGGTTAAAGTATCTTTTTCTTTAGTAATAGAATTACAGGGATAAGCATTAACATAACCATCATTAGCAGCAACCCAGACTAAATCATTATTTTCATCATAAGCTATACCACCAACATGAGCTTTAAAACCTAAAGAACATTCATTTTTAATACCTTCTTCATCACAGACATAGATTCTTGATGATTGTTCTTTTTTATAATCATAAGTACT
The DNA here is from genome assembly GCA_947585595.1 of uncultured Bacilli bacterium. Lineage (GTDB taxonomy): Bacteria > Bacillota_I > Bacilli_A > RF39 > UBA660 > Coprovivens. Next base: position 36,381 of record CANPXB010000002.1, on the reverse strand, counting down.
TATTAAATATTGTTCATTGGCAATAGTTAAACCTTGAGGAACCATTGCATCATTTAAAGGAACTTTAACTTGGGTTTCAGTCATAAAATCACTAATTAAACTGTGAGTTTCAGTTGAAGTATATATAATTGGTGATGATAAACGATAAGTATTTTTAAGATATTCGTGAGAATGAGGGGTGGACATAGTAAAAGTATTGGCAGCGATAATAGTGCCAGTTAAAAGAGCTGCTAATTTTCTATTTCTCTGTCCCATCATTTAATCACCCTATAAAAAATATAACAAAAAAAGAAGAATTTGCCAAATTTACCTTAGAATAGTGCTATAATACTTAAGAGATGATTTTATGCAAATTGAAAAAATAGTTGTAGGGTTTTTAAAAGAAAATTGTTATGTTTTAACATTCAATAATAAATCAATTATTATTGATCCCGGAGCGGAAGCTGATAAGATAATTAAATTTTGTAATGATAAGAATATTGTTGGAGTGTTAGTTACGCATCATCATTTTGATCATGTTGGAGCATTAAAAGATATAGAAAGTTATTTTCAAATAAAAGAAGATGCTGTAATACCTGATTTTAATTATGAAATAGTTTATACACCAGGACATGCTAGAGATTTAAAGTGCTTTTATTTTCCTCAAGAAGAAGTTATGTTTACAGGAGATTTTATTCTTAAGGGAGATATTGGAATATTAGGATTACCTGGTAGTAATAAAGAAGAAATGATGAATAGTTTAAGAAAGATAAAGAAATATCCAGGAACAACTAGATTATATCCAGGACATGGTGAAGAAACTCTTTTAAATAAAGAAATGGCTAATATTGATAACTATATTGCACAAAGATAAAGATATAGTGATATAATTTTTTTGAAGACGTGTGTGGGTGATTGAAGTGTATAAGACAATTAAAGAAGTATTAGAAGACACGACTAATAAATATAAAGATAAAATAATATTTTCAGAAGTAAATCGTGAAATATCATATAATGATTTTTATAATGATTGTTTAAAAGGGGCTTCATATTTAATAAAAGAAGATTTAACTAAACAGAATGTTATTATTTTTATAGATAAGACTATTAATTGTTTAGAAGCAATGTTTTCTTCGGCTATAGCTGGAGCTTGTTATACAGTAATTGATGTTAATAGTCCAATAGAAAGAATTAATTCAATTATTGAGACATTAAATCCTAAAGCTATTATTACGGATGAGAAGAATAGTAATAAATGTAGTGAATTTAATTTAAAGAAGATAATGGTTGAAGACTTAGTTAAATGTAAGATAGATATAGATAATGTAGATCATGTTAATGAAATATTAATTGATACTGATCCTTTATATATTTTATTTACGAGTGGATCAACTGGAGTACCAAAAGGTTCAGTTATATGTCATCGTTCAGTAATTGATTATGCGACAGTTATATGTAAGACTTTTAAGATAGATGATAAGACTGTTTTTGGTAGTCAGACACCATTTTATTTTAGTATGTCAATATTAGATATATTTGCAACAATAGTTAGTGGTGCAACATTTAATATAATTCCTAAGATGTATTTTTCATTTCCAGTTAAGTTAATTGAACATTTAAATAAGTTTAAAATAAATACTATTTATTGGGTACCATCTGCTTTATCAATTGTAGTTAATTTTAAAACATTAGATACAATATTACCAGAATATCTACATACTATATTATTTGCTGGTGAAGTAATGCCAACTAAACAACTTAATATGTGGCGAAGTAAATTACCTAAGGCTTTATATGCTAATTTATATGGACCTACAGAGATAACTGATACATGTACTTATTATATAGTTAATCGTGAATTTAAAGATAATGAATCATTACCAATTGGTATACCATTTGATAATTGTGATGTTTTAATTATTACTGATGATAATAAAGAAGCTAAGAAAGGTGAAGCGGGAGAGTTGTATGTAAGAGGTTCTTTCTTAGGATTGGGTTATTATAATCAACCAGAAAAGACAAAAGAAGCTTTTGTTCAAAATCCATTAAACCCTTATTATCCAGAGTTATTATATAAAACAGGAGACTTAGTTAAATATAATGAAAATGGGGAAATAATTTATTTAGGAAGAAAAGATTTTCAAATAAAACATATGGGTTATCGTATAGAATTAGGGGAGATAGAAAGTAATATCTTTGCCATAGATGGTATTTTATCTTGTGCTTGTATATATGATATAGCTAATAGTCATATAGTTTTATATTATCAATCTAATAATTTAAGTGAAGAAGATGTTATAAAAGAAGCTAAAGAAAGATTAGTACCATATATGGTTCCTAATGAAGTAATTAGATTAAAAGTAATGCCTATGAATGCCAATGGTAAAATAGATAGAGTTAAATTAAGAGAAATGGAGAGATAATGATGGAAAAATTATTAAAATTATTAGAAAGTTTAAAACCGGGAGTTGATTTTAAAAATAGTAAAAATATGATTGAAGAAGGATTAATAGATTCTTTTGATATGATTAATATTATTGCTAATATTAATGAAGAATTTGGCATTGATTTTTCAGTTGCTGAAATAGTACCAGAAAATTTTGAAACTGTAGAAACATTATATAAAACAATAGAAAGAATTAAGAATAGCTAATGTCTATTCTGTCTTTTTCTTTTCTGGTATTTGTTTTAGGATTATTAGTAGTTTATTATATAATCCCATCTAAACATCGTTGGATAGTTTTATTAATAGGAAGTATTATCTTTTATTACTTATCTAGTAAGAAATTAATAGTATTTATTATTTTAAGTACAATAATTACATACTTAATAGGTTTAAGTTTATCTAAATATAATAAGAAGATTAGTGATTTAAAAAGTAGTAAACTTAAAGAAGAAAAAAAGAATGAATTAAAAGAAAAATATAAAAAAGATAAAAAGAGAATTGTCATACTAGGAGTATGTTTTAATATATTAGGAATTATTGTTACTAAGTATTCAGGATTCTTAATTGAAAATATTAATAATTTATTAGGATTAGTTAATATAGATTTAGGTTTTACAATAAGTAAGATATTATTACCATTAGGGGTATCTTATTATACTTTAGAAGCAATAAGTTATATTGTAGATATATATAGATCTAAGTATGAAGGAGAAAAGAACATATTTAAAGTAGCTTTATATTTATGGTATTTTCCGAAGATTACTGAAGGACCTTTTACTAGATTTAATGAATTAAGTAAGAATTTCTTTGAAGATAATAAATTAAAAATAAATAATATTATTATTGGATTAGATTTAATTATTTATGGTTTATTTAAAAAGATGGTTATTGCTGATCGAGCTGGTATTTTTGTTAATCAAATATTTGGTAGTAATATGGGTGGTATTACAGTAGTAGGAGCAATGATTTTATATACTATTCAGATATATGCAGAATTTAGTGGATGTATAGATATAATAAGAGGAGTATCTTTATTATTTAGTATTCCATTACCACTTAACTTTAAAAGACCATTCTTTTCTAAGAGTATTCAAGAGTTTTGGCAAAGATGGCATATATCACTTGGAGCTTGGATTAAAGAATATGTTTTCTATCCTGTATCTTTATCAAAGATGAATACTAAAGTAAGTAAGTTTAGTCGTGAGAAATTAAAGCCATTTTTAGCTAAATTTATTATGGTAGCTTTTCCTTTATTATTTGTTTGGATAGTTAATGGTATATGGCATGGTGCTAGTTTTAAATATTTATTATATGGTATGTATTATTATCTTGTAATGATGATAGGATTACTTATTAAACCGGTTACTGATTGGATAGTTAAAAAGTTAAAGATACAAGGTAATTTATTAAAAGGATTACAAATAATTAGAACTTGTATCTTAGTTATAATAGGTATGACTTTATTTAGAGCTAGTACAATTAGTGAATTTGGGACAATGCTAGTTAATATATTTCATAAAGGAAATGGTTTATTAAATCATGGACTTGTTAGAATAGATTTTATTATTTTAATTATTAGTAATTTATTTATTCTATTAGTAGGTATTTTAGAAGAAAAGAATAAAATTAATATAGAAAAAGGATTTACTAATAACCCAATTGTAAGATCAATAGTTTATACCATATTAATATGTACAATAATTATGTTTGGAATATATGGAGAAGGTTATAATGCTGCTGACTTCATATATGGAGCATTCTAGGTGATATTATGGATAGTGTTAAGAATTTAATTATTACTTTAGTTTTAACTTGTATTATGTTGTTTGTTATTTTATGGGGTGCATCTAAAGTATTTATACCTAAATGGTTAACAGATGAAGATAATCGAATGAGTTATATAATTAAAGGATTTTATAAAGAAGATAAGAATTCTTTAGATGTTGTATTTACTGGAAATAGTGATGTATATCGTGGAGTTTCACCTATGCATTTATATGATGAGACAGGGATTACTAGTTATAACTTTGTTTCCGCTGGTCAAAGAATGTGGATAGCTTATCCATTGTTAGAAGAAATGTTTAAGACACAGAGTCCTAAAATAGTTTTCTTTAATGTTGATGAAGTATTCTTTCAATCAAATGCTTCAATTGGTAATTATCATAAAGTATATGATAATATGCCTTTTAGTGTAACTAAGATTGAAGGGGTTTTTGATCATAATTATAAAAGAAATGTAGGTAGTAAGTTATCTCATTTCTTACCAATATTCGCCTATCACAGTCGTTATAATGAATTAAATAGGGAAGATTTTAAGTATGCTTTTTATGATTATACTGATTATTTAAAAGGAATGGATTTAGTTAAATATAATATTCCTTATGTTGATGATACTGATTATATGGCTTATACTGATGAAGTTGCGGAAATACCAGAGAAGACTAAAGTATATTTGGATAAAATGAAAGAATTATGTGAAGAGAATAAGACAGAATTAATTTTATTTGAATTACCTTCAGCTGATTCTTGGAGTTATAAAAAATCTAATGCTATAAGTAAATATGCTAAAGAAAATAATTTAAAATTTATTGATTTTAACTTAGTATTAGATGAAATGAGTTTTGATTGGCTTAAAGATAGTTCCGATGGAGGAGATCATTTAAATTTATATGGAGCAACTAAAGTAACAGATTACTTTGTTAAATATTTAAATGATAATTATGATTTTAAGAGTCATAAAGATGAAAAGAACTATACTTTATGGAATGAACAATTAGAAAAGTATAAAAAAATAACTGAATAAGCACTGAGGTGCTTTTTTTCTTTTGGTAAACTAAAAGTCGAGATAGGTTTATTTAGAGATGTTGTATAATTAGGGTGGTGAGGCATTATGGATATTAATAAAGTAGGTAAGAATATTGTTGCTCTTAGAAAAAAGAAAGGTTTAACGCAACAAGAATTAGGAGCTAAATTATTTGTTACAGATAAAGCGGTTAGTAAATGGGAACGTGGAATAGGTTTGCCAGATATTTCTATTTTAGAAAAATTAGCTGAAGTATTAGATACCGATATTTATGAATTATTACAAATTGAGAATAAAAAGAATATAAAGGTTGAAAAGATATTAGAAGAAGAAAGATATAGAATTAAAAAGAAATTTTTACTTAAAATTGTTATAGCTTTATTATTTGTTTTGATGTGTGTAAGTATGGGTTTAGTAGTTAAAAATATTATTTATAAACCTAGTAATGAAAAAGTAGTTGATAATTTAAAGGAATGTGTGTTCATAAAAACATATAGAGTAGAAAACATATTACAGAGTAATGATGAAGATTATTTATTATTAACTATTAGAGAATTTAACTGTGAAGAGGCGGTAACTATAAGAGTAAATAAAAACTTATCTGAAGATGAATTTGTTGAAGGGAATAATTACGAATTTACTTTAAAAAGAATTAAAGAAATTAAAGAAGATAATGTTAATGAAATTTTTGATAGTACAGAAATTCTTGCAATAAAAGAAACTGATAAAATAGGATTAGATCAAGTACAAGGAAGTCCAACATGTGAATAGTATTGTATTATATGTTTTATTACTAAACTATAAGTTGAGATGAATTAAAGAGTCATTATTATATAATTAAAGTGGTGAGGCATTATGAATATGAATGAAATTGGTAAGAATATTGCTGCTCTTAGAAAGAAGAAAGGTTTAACGCAACAAGAACTAGGAGCTAAATTATTTGTTACAGATAAAGCGGTTAGTAAATGGGAACGTGGAATAGGTTTGCCAGATATTTCTATTTTAGAAAAATTAGCTGAAGTATTAGATACCGATATTTATGAGTTATTGCAAATTGAGAATAAAAAGAATATAAAGGTTGAAAAGATATTAGAAGAAGAAAGAGTTAAAATAAGAAAACAATTAAATAGAAGAAATATTATACTAGCTATACCAATTATTTTGATAATATTAGTTATTTTATTTAAGCTATTGCCTTTTGGATACAACATTATACAAGTAGAGTATGGTAGTAATGATAATTCTATTAATTTAGGAGTCCCTAAATTCTCATTCTTAATGAAACATAATGAAAATAGTTACTCTTTTAAGTGTTTAAGGGGTAGTAATGTATTAAAAAGTGAATTGAAAAATTATGTTAACAAATTAGAACATATTACTTGTAATAATACGGCTTATTACTATGATAAAGAATCTAATATTACAATAGTAGATTACCAAGTAGAAAATCATATTTTATATAACACTATAACTTATGATGTTAGATATGGAAATTATTGTAATATGTTAAAGATTAATGAGTATGGTAAAAAACTAGGTAAATTATTAGCATTTTTTCATTATGAAAATGAAGATGAAAAAATACATATTGCTTTTTTGCCTGGTATAAGTAGTGATAGTAAGGTATTTGAGGGAATAATGCAGGTATACGTTAGAGATGAAGGTGATTACTATGCTATTGAACGTTCAACTGGTATATATGAAATAAATGGTAATGTATTGACTTATTATAGAGATGATATTGAAGTTAAAGGTGATAATATCAATATTCCGGTTGTTTCTAATTTTATTATTGAAAATAAGAGATTAAAATTAGAGGAGAATTATTTATCTTCTTATATTGATGAAGTTGTTTTAAAATAAAAATAGTTAGAGGAACTTAAAAAGTTCTTTCTTTTTTAACTGTTTTATAGTAGTTTTAGTTATGAAAGATGTAGGAGGATTTTATGGATAATAAAAAGACTGGTAAATTAATTTTAAAGTTAAGAACTAAGATGGGTTTAAGTCAAAGTAAGTTAGCAGAAATGATTCCCATTAGTAGGCAAGCAGTAAGTAAATGGGAAAGAGGAGAAACGATACCTGATTCCTCTACTTTAGTTAGATTAAGTGAAATATTTGGTGTATCTGTAGATGACTTATTATTAGGAAGTAGTGATTCTGTTAATAAAAATAAAAAATTTAAAAAGTGTTATATTGTTTTAATAATTTTAGTTTTGTGTATAACACCATTATTCTTAGTTTGTTATTATATTCATAATTATAATATAGCGAGAAGTTTATACGATATGATAGAAGTATATACTCCTTCAGATATATATCCTTCTTTTGCTAAATATATGAATTTTAGTAATAATTTTTATTCTAATGGTAATGAGTATGAGAAATTAAGTGATGAAGCAAAATTATATTATGCATATAAAACGATTAAAGATCCAAAACGTATTAATATAAGTTCTTGTGAAGATTTAAAAAGTTATTATTTTAATGATGAAGAATTATCAACAATATGTTTAAAAGATCCAGAAGTTTTGGTAGAAGGATCACCTGTAGAGTGGAGATTCTATGATGTAGATAAAGAAAAATTAGAAAAAGCTTATCATAGATTATTTGGTGATGATAAGGTAATGCCATTAAAGAGTTTTGCTATTGAAGTTACGGGAGTTTGTTTGTATTCGGAAGAAAAAGATAATTTCCTATGTCATGGAGAGGTAGGAGGAGATACCTCTCCAGAACATTTTGAAACTATGTATGATCATTTTGAAATGGCGGGTAATGCAATAGAAATTTATGATCGTTTTATAATGATTACTTATGATATCGATGGGAAAAAGTACTATGATTCACCTCATGTAGATGAAGATAAGTTGATAGATTCTAATACTAAAGACTTTAGTAAAGGTGGATTATATAAACATACTTTTAGAAAAGATAAAAATGGTAAGTATTATTGGTATAGTAGTGAGAAAGTAGATTAGTTAATTATATATTTAGCTTCATAAAAATTACAGATTAACACTTATTTTTAGTATAATATAAGTGATAGGAGGTAATGGCTATGAAAAACAATATGATTATTTATGTATCTAGCGATGGAAATGTAAGAGTTGATGTCAGTATTGAAGATGAAACTATTTGGATGAGTCAAGATGTAATGGCTAATCTTTATGATACAACTAAAAATAATATTTCTATGCATTTAAAGAATATATTTGAAGATGGTGAATTACAAAAGGATTCAGTTGTTAAGAAATTCTTAACAACTGCTTCTGATGGGAAAAAATATAATGTTTTACATTATAACTTAGATGCCATTATTGCAGTTGGTTATCGTATAAATTCTAAAAAAGCGACGGAGTTTAGAATATGGGCGACTAAAGTACTAAAAGAATATATGATAAAAGGATTTGCTCTTAATGATGAAAAATTAAAAAATAATGGAACAAATCCGTATTTTGAAGAATTATTAGCAAGAATTCGTGATATTAGATCATCAGAAAAAGTATTTTGGCGTAAGGTATTAGATCTTTATGCAACAAGTGTAGATTATGATCCAAAAAATAATCTTTCGGTTCAGTTTTTTAAAACAATTCAAAATAAAATGCATTATGCTGTTTCTCATCAAACCGCTGCTGAAATTATCTTTACAAGAGCTGATTCTGAAAAAGATTATTTAGGACTTACAAATTTTAAGGGTGACTATCCGACTAGAAGTGAAACAGAGGTTGCCAAAAATTATTTAACAGAGGATGAATTAAATATTTTAAATAGAATGGTATCTGCTTATTTAGATATTGCAGAAATTAATGCTTTAGAAAGAAGAACTATGACAATGCAAGATTGGATTAATGAACTAGATTCATTTTTGAAAATGACAAGAAAAGATATTCTTAATTCTAAAGGAGTTATTTCTCATGAGCAAGCTTTAAAAAAGGCTCATGAATAATATGATAAATATATGGCTACTCATTTAACGATAGCCGAAAAAGATTATTTAGATATATTAAATAAAGAAGTTGAAAAGATAGGTACTAATTAGCAAACTAAATGGTTTGCTTTTTCCGATAAAATATATCAAAGGAGTATGTTTTATGAAAAAAATTTAAAATTAATAATTGGATTAGTAGTAATAATAGTTATTATAGTTATGGGTATGGTAATTGTAGGTATACATACAAAAGAACAAAATAATAAAGAGCAAAGTAATAGTGATCTTGTGTCTATAGAAGATTTAGATATTGCACTTCAAAGTTCAAAATGCGTAATAGCTTATAATAATAAAAATACGATCAGAAATAACAATATATAATGTGTATATTCCGATTGAAAACAATAAATTTAAAAAAATTAGTAAACCAAGTTTTGATAGTATGAATCTTATTGGTATTTCAAAAGTAATTGCTTTAAAGGATAATGAACTGATATGGTTAGTTGGCGATAAGAAAATATATGATTGTACTACTGGTAATGTAATTGATAATTTAGAAGAATTTAATAACCATTACAATGGAAATATAAGTTTATTAGGAAAAGATGATAAATTTGTATATTATAAGGAAATCGATAGAGATAATTATGTGAGATTTGATTTAGATTCAAAAGAATTTTCTACAATAAAAAAAGAAGATGTCCCTCAGAGATTTCTAAAGTAAAATTTTACTTATAGGTGACTTCTTTATGCTGCACTAAGTTCAAATTAATTTTAGATAATCATTTTCCTAGGCAATTTGTACAATCTAATATATAAGCGTTATATTTTTTTATTTAATATTCTTTCTTTTTTGGCTTTTAAAAAAATAGAGTTATTTTATTTGAACTCTATTTTTTTAATTTATATTCTTTATTTAATTTATATTTTTTTAAAAAATCATTACTAACTATGTAAAAATTTCATTCTATGTCATAAACAAATATTTATATTTGAATTTAATTATTAATTTTTATGGATAGTTATTTTAGATTATTGTATTCTTCTACTAAGAAATCACTAGCTTCTTTTACTAATTGAACTTCATTTATTTTACGCATTAAAAGTTCATTATAAGTAGCTTGGTCATAATAGGAAAATAATTTTGATTTACTATTTAAATCTATATTTTTTAGGTGCTTTTGTAATCTTTCTTCTAATTCTTTGTTATCACTTAATTTCACACCAAAGAATCCATTAAACCTATTTAAGCAGCTATCACTTTTTGAATAGAAATTTAATGTTTCTAATTCTTTTTTTGTAATATATTTTTTATCTCTATATTTTCTTATAGGGTTTGAATCAGTATAAAATTCACCTTCGTCGGTATATCCAATATAACACCATTTAATGTCGCTAGCTAGTTCTCCTAATGCTTGTTCATAGTCATCATCTTTGATATCAAAATCTTTTAATTTTCCCCAATCAAAGTCTTTATTTGGTTCCATAATAGAATCCATATTAGCTTTGATATCATTAATGTTTTCATCATAAATATTCCAACTTTTGTTAGCTTCACGAATATCAATTTTTCTATTATAGTTTTTATACACTGTAATAGATATAAAACTTGTTATTGCTACTATTGCTATTATTCCTAATGCTATTAAAATTTTCTTTTTCAAATTAAACACTCCTCATTTAATATAATTGTTTCATATTTATTATATCACGAATAAGAATTTTTTATTTAGATTTTTAATGATTTATTGTACTATTTATTTTAACTTATAAACCAAATATTCTATTAATAATTTTATTATTATGCAGTAATGAATAAAATAGCAAAAAGTGTCCTTATACATAGGCAAAACTATATATTATCAATGTGATAATAAATTTGGTGATTGTTTTGAAAATAATTCAAATTTATGAAATGTATGAAAAGTCATCAAAATGGAACTTGGTAGAAGTCAGAAAAAGAATTTGTATGAACGTTAAAAGAATTAGAAAAGAGCATTATGATGAATATAAAAAGCTTTATGATAACAAAAAGGGTACTGAAAATTCTTATAGTACTATAAATATTTCTTCGATATTAGGAATATCTAATAAATATTATCAGAGATTAGAAAATGCTAATGATAAATATAAAAATATTAGTAGTGATAATCTTTATAAATTAGCAGATGTTTTTGAGATTAGTATCGATGAGTTTTATAAATAAAATATTCAATGTTTAAGATGGTGATTAAATGGATCAAGTAAAAGTGGGTAAATTTATTGCTGAGCAAAGAAAATTACATAATTTAACTCAAGAGCAACTGGCAAGTAAGCTTGATGTTGATCGTACATTGATTTCTAAATGGGAACGTGCTGTTAGTTTACCAGATATTTCGTTATTAGAGCCATTGTGTAAGATTCTTGATATTTCTTTATCGGAACTATTAAACGGACAAAGTCAAGAACATAATTTAAAAACTGGTGTTAAAGCTGAAGTAGAAGCCATTAAATATTATAATTCAAGTTTTAAATCAAAACTTATTAAGCGTGGTGCTATAATGTTAACGCTAATTACCCTTATTTTTGTAGTTGCATTATTTTCTTTTAAAGTAAATGAATATAAAATATATGAAATTCATTCTGATAATAAAGATTTTATATTAGATGGATATTTTATGGTTAATAAATTTAGAAAGATAGTAATAATAAACAATTTAGTATATAACGAAAAATATATAGGTACTAGCAAAGAATTATTGATTAATAATGTAGATGTATCTTTAGTGTCTAATGATAATAATGTTTATAATTATCGTTCTGATGGGTGTAATGATTCGAAAAGTATAAATGAATTCTTAAAAAATATTAACATTGAGTTGGATACTGAAAATGAAAATGTAGAAATTGATGAAAATAATTTGTCGCTTAGAATTAAATATATTATCAATAATGAACTAAAGGTGTTTGATTTTAAACTTAAATTTGAAAGAAAATAGCTATTTTGTCTCATAAATGTGAAATAATAGCTATTTTTATTTTTGTATTATAAATTTAAAATATTTTAAACAAAAGAATTTTTGTTTTAGAAAAGAGGTGAAAGAAATGAGAAAATTTATATTAATAATGTTTATGTTTCTATTTCCATTAATTGTTTATGCTAATGATGAAGATTATATTGTTGTTAGTCAGTCTGAAAAATTTTTTAAAATAATAATAATTAGGTCAATTAACAGCAATAGATACATTGCTATTGATACGGAAATAAGTGAGGATGAATTTAATAATCCTGTAGAAACAATAGGTAATGCAACCATTGAAACTGCTTATAAAAGAATGACAACAAGTATATTGTCTAATGGGTCAGGATTTAGATATCAAAATGAATTACTTTGGAATACATTACCTAAGATTAGGAGTTATGATACTATATCTATTGGTCGTTATTCAAGTGTTAAAACTAAAAATATCAATTTTAGTCAAACATATTGTACTTCGGTTAATGATTGTTATACTGATAATGATTATTCTTTAAAAAAATTTGCTAATGGTGTTGGAGTAACATTTTTATTGCCTTCGGGAAATTATATTTCTTTAGGTCAAAAATTATATTTTGATGTAGAAAAAGATGTTGATGCTACAATTTTAAAACAAATAGCGGTTGGGGATTATGCTCATGCAGTGAAATCTATTTCTTTAAGTAATGCTTTAAATTATTCAGTTAATATTGATGGCTTGTCATTAAAAAGTTCAATAAAAGACTATTATGATGAAATTAATTATGCACAAACATCTTGGAGTGGAAGCTGGTAATTTTTTGATTGTGAAAAACAGGCTCGGTATTTCGACAAATTGGTTCTTTATAATTGAAAAAAAGAATAATATCATTTTATTTAGAAAGAAAAAACTATGCATAGATATTCTTTCAAAGATAGAGGAGTGATAATTTTGAAAAAATTGTTTTTGCTAATTACAATGTTAATTAGTATATTATTTGTTCAGAATGTTTCAGCATTGGAGACAAATATAAATATTGAAAATGGTATCTATGTTAATCAAAATGGTATAGAGATGACCGAAGAGAATGTTGACAATTTAAGAAATTTAGGTTTTACAGATACTGATATTATCCATATGCGTGGAAATGAATTTAATGAAAATAAAGATTTAAAAGGACATGTAGAGGCATCTACTACCAAGTATTATGAAACTACTACTATTATTCCCAATGGAAATTATAATTATATATCTAATGTCTTATTAACACACTCTAGAGAAATCACTAAAGAGGAATATGATAGTATTGATGTTCAAAAATTAATTAATGAAGAATCGGCTCAGGGTTTAACACCAGGTAAAACAGTTACAGAATACAAAGAAATGACAACTACTATTGTTAGTGTAAATGGAAGATACAGATATAAAAATCATGTTAAATGGAAAAAGCTTCCATATTGGCAAACATTAGATATTATCAGCATAGGTATAGAAGACAATAAGGTATATGGAGTTTCAAGCACAAAAAGATTTAGCGCATACTATGATAACGGGAAAAGTTGCTATTATTTTGGAGACTCAAATACTTGGACATTGAGTAGTCAAGGATATATTGTTGAATTCAATTATCCTGTAGAACCTCAAAATTTTGTTTCTGGTACGACAATTGAAGTAGATATGTATTTTGAAGTTGAAAAAAATACTAAGGATAAAATTTCTGTTTTAAATGCCTATGGAGATTATAAACATTTACAAGGTGATGCAACTAACACTTCATACAGCATTTCATTTGATATGGGTGGTGGAATAAGTGTTTCTAATGGCATAGCGAGCAAGTTTGATTCAATAAATACAGCTCAAGCTACTCTAACAGGTATTAACTGGTAAATGTATTATTAACTAATGAGATTTTAAAATTAATTTTTGGTTCATATGAGCAATAGTACTTATGCTTTACTATAGCTTTAATAAATTTTGTTGTTTAAAGTAATCCAAAATGATGAAATACAAACTATGTTTAACGTTTTTATAAAAAAGGGTAAATTTGACTTTAAAAATTAAAGTGAAATTACTCTTTTTTTGATTGAAAACTAAGTTGGTTGTTTTTTAGCGACTTCTTTATGTTGCATTAAGTTCAAATAGATTAACAAAGTCACCAACACCAGAAATAAATGATCCTGATAGGGAAGCAAAATCAATACTTGAATTAATATTTATTTTAGAAATATCACCATTAGCATTTTTAACAGCATTTAAGAAGTTTAATATAGGCATTCCACCTTGACGACCGGGTAGTATTTCTTTACCATATAAATCTTTGATAGTGAAATTTTTAATTGGTTTTCTAGAGACAATAAATTGACCATCTCTTTTAGTTAAACCTGCGAAGGTTACTAAGTAATCTTTTTCACCATTTTTATAAACGTAGATAGCTGATTCAGGACCAGCAAAACCTATATCAACAGTATTTGATAAGACAGCGGCACTTACTTTATCAGCACCACTAGTCAAGATTAAATCAATATCTAAGCTTTCTTCTTTGAAGTAACCATTTTCAATTGATACGTATAATGGAGCATAGAACATACTATGGGTAACTTCAGCTAGTTTAATTTTAGTAAGATTGTCTTTTTTATTATCTTTATAATTAATAAATAATAGTAATCCTAATAAGATTATTAAGACTAAACTAGATATAATAACAATCGTTTTTTTCAAAAAAATCCCTCCTATTTATACTAATATTATATTCGCTTTATAACTTTCTGGTGCGTGGGCGAAATTTATGAAAAAAACATTTACACTATATAACTTTTTTGTTATAATTTATATTATAATAAGTGGGGTGTGTAGTGTGATGAAAATGACACAAGACTTAGCGGAATTATTAGAAAAATTGTACAATCTAAAGGGAGAAAATAACATTATTATCGCTAACATTAATGAAGAAATTAAAGATGTTGAAGATAAAATTGTTTCTGAAGCAGAAAAGCAATCTCATAATGAAGTAACAAAGGTTGAAACTGAGAGTCAACTTTCTATTTTTATGACGCAAAAAGAAGCTTTTTGTTCAACATTTACGGGAATTGATAACGATACTTTTAATGCTTTAAAAGCAATTGGGGTTAATTTAGATATTTCAACAATGTTAGAGACTATTGATGAGAAAGCACCAGTTTATTGTGATGATTTAAATCATCAAATAGAAGATGCATCTTTAGCAATAGAAGAAGCTAAGAAAGCTAGAGAAGAACTTAATGATGAACTTAATAAGTTAAATGAAGAATTAGATTCAGCCAAAGATGATAGAGAACAATTAGTTAATTTACTTGAACAAAGTTTATCACCTAATGTTACGGAAAGAGAGTCTTTAACTACTAAGTATGCTAAAGATGTAATAGGTAAGTTTAATTTATTCTCTTCGGCTGAAGTAGCTACTTTAGCTAAAGTAATTTTATTCCCTGAAGATGGTTTGATTGAATTTGATGAAACTTATGATGAGAGAGATCATCATGTAGTTGATGTGCCAAAAGTAGAAGAAGAAGTAGAAGAAGAACCAAAAGAAATAGAAGAATCTAATAATGAAGTTACTACGCAAACATATCAAGATGAAGATGAAGAAAAAACTAGTAATGAGGATTTAACTTCACAAACATATGAAGATGATGAACCAACGCAAATATTTGATATAACTAATTTAAATCGTCATGATGATGAAGAGGAAGAAGAAAAAGAACCAATTGAGGATATACCTCAGATTGAAGAACCTTCATTAGCAGCATTTAATTTACAGGAAGAAGAACCTATCGTTTTAACTTCTGAAGATAAAAAAGAAGATAAAGAAGAAAATGATGAGGAAGAAGAAAGTGAAGAAGAACCAGTTGAAGAAGCTGAAGAAACACAAGAAGTTCCTGAACCAGTTATAGAAAATAATGAAGAAGAAGTTAAAGAGGAAGATCCTTATCAAGAACTTAAAGAAAATTTAAGTAATATTGGTTTAAATATGGAATTAGTAGAAGATAAACCAGAGTTACTAGAAGTTTTAAGTAATAAAGATATTAAACATATTGAAGAAAACTATGAAACACTTAGAGCTTTAAATGTTAATGATGAAACAATATATAGTGAAGATGCTAATTACTTAGTAGATCAAGATTTAAATAAGAAAATTACTTTATTAAGAGCTAAAGGAATTAGTGAAGCTAAGATTAAAGAGTTAGTAGAAAATAGTGATAGTGGTTTTAGAGAAGATTATGAAGTCTTAGAAGGACGTATTAAAACTATTGAGGATACTACTGATAAGCTTAGTGATGAAAATGTTCAATTATTAGCATTAGATGCTAACAAATATAATAATAATTTAAATGTATTAAATGATAATGGGTTTGAAATAGATGATAAAGATTTAAGAAATTATCAAGCAGTATTATATAATTCAGATAATGTTAAAGATGATGTGGAAGTATTAAAGAATTATTTATTATCTATTCAAAGAAAGAATGGTAAGTATGCTTTAGGAGTATTCTTTAAAGATGCTAAAGAGTTATTATTTGATATAGATGATGCTTTAGAAGCTAAGTTAGAAGACTTATTAGAAGCTCATCCTGAAGTATTAAGTAATAGAGTAGATACACTTATTGCCAGAAGTAGATATGCATTATCTAATAATGAATCAATATATGAAGATGAAGAAAATGGTGTATTTAATAAGAATATTATAGATGGACTTAAGTTCTATCGTACTTATCATCAAGATGTTAATGAATATATGCCTCGTGAAAGAGAAGAAGTTAATAGTTCTTTAGAAGAATTAATTAATAAAGAGACAATTAAGACTTTAAATGAATATTATGAACAAACAACAGAATTTAAAGATATTGAATTAAATGATCATGAGAAAGAATTATATAATAGTTTAAATGCTTTATTAGAAGAAAAATTAAATGTTGTAAGTAGTGGTACTCATACATATCTTGTTAATGATGTAGCAATATCTAAGAATAAAGTAGAAAGAAATTTAGCAGTATTAGTTAAAGGTAGAGATAGTGTTACTGGTAATGAAAGAGAATTAGTACTTAGTGCAGTATTATATAATTTAAGACAGTCTGTTGATGTATTAAAAGAAATAATAGATTCTTATGATAAAGATTCTACTAAAGATGGAGGCGAAGCTTGATGAATTATTTAGTTAATTTAGGTTTTCCTGAAGATGTAGTAGAGGTATTAAGTAAAAATATACCAGAAAAAGTAATTGAAGAACTTAAAAAGAATGAAAGTGTTGTAGCAACTAATATTAATTGTTTAAAGAATTTAGGAATTACTAATTATGTTGATGCATTTGCTAGTTTCTATAATATGTTCTTGATTGATACTAAGACATTTGATGATATTTTTTCTAAATATGATACAGAAGATTTAATTGCTAAATTAGAAAAAAATGTAGCTATAATGGAATATCTATAAAAGGGTTTTAACCCTTTTTTCTTTTACTTTATTTGCTAAACAAAAGTTCGTTTTTGATGATAAAAAAGCTATCATTAAAGATAGAGACATGTTATAATAAATAAAAGAAAGCAGGATGCAACATGAATTATTTAAATGGACTTAATGATAAACAATTAGAAGCAGTTAATCATATAGATGGGCCTTGTTTAGTATTAGCAGGTGCTGGTAGTGGTAAGACAAGAGTTTTAACAACTAGAATAGCTAATTTAATAGATAAAGGAATTCCTTCTTATAATATATTAGCCATTACTTTTACGAATAAAGCAGCGAGGGAAATGAGAGAAAGACTTGATAAATTATTACCTGATAATAATGCTTTTGTTGGAACATTTCATTCTTTAGGAGTAAGAATTATTAGAGAAAATGCTCCTATCTTAGGTTTAGATCGTAATTTTTCAATAGTAGATAGTGATGATGTTTTATCAATTATTAAAAAGATTATGAAAGATAATGATTATGATCCTAAATTAACAAGTCCTGCTTATATTAGAAATAAGATTAGTACAATTAAAAATGAAATGTTAACTAATGATGAAATAGATAGAATGTTTAAAACACCACAAGATGAAGTTGCTAAAAAAGTATATTATGAATATATGGATATTTTAGGTAAAAATAATTCCGTTGATTTTGATGATTTACTAAGATTACCAGTTAAATTATTTATGGAAAATAAAGATATCTTAGAAAGTTATCAAGATAAATTTAAGTATATTTTAATTGATGAGTATCAAGATACTAATGAAGTACAATATAAATTATCTAAGTTATTAGCAAGAAAGTATAAGAATATATTTATTGTTGGTGATCCTGATCAATCTATATATATGTTTAGAGGAGCTAATTTTAGAAATATATTAAATTTTGAAAAAGATTATAAAGATGCTGTTGTTATTCCTTTAGAAGAAAATTATCGTTCAACTAAGAATATCTTAGATACAGCTAATTCAGTTATTAGAAATAATAAAGAGAGAAAAGAAAAGAACTTATGGAGTAGTAATGGAGAAGGTAGTAAGACAAAGTATTTAAGAGCTTATGATGATAAACATGAAATACAATTAGTTTTAGATGAAATAAAAAGATTGGTTGATGAAGGTTATCAAAAGAAGAATATTGCGGTATTATATCGTACTAATGCCCAAGCTCGTTTAGTTGAAGAAATGTTTTTAAAAGCTAATGTTCCTTATAAAGTAGTAGGTAGTTATTATTTCTATTCGCGTAAAGAAATTAAAGATTTGATTTGTTATTTAAGGTTAATACTAAATAATGATGATGAAATTAGTTTAAGAAGAGTTATTAATGTTCCTAAAAGAGGAATAGGTGATGCTACTTTATTAAAGTTAGAAAAAGAAGCAAGGGAAAAGAATACTTCAATGTTTGAAGTAATAAGTAAGGGTAAAGAACAATTATTTAAAGAACTTATCTTAGAATTGACTAAGGAAGCAGATAATCATTCATTAACGGAGTTAATTGATATTATTCTAGATGAAACAGGGATGCGAGAAGAATATCAAAATGATAATACTTTAGAAAGTGAATTAAGATTAGATAACTTAGAAGAATTTAAATCTATTACAAAGACATTTGAAGAGAGAACTGGTTCAGTTAATTTAGCAGATTTCTTAGAAGAAATTAGTTTAATTGCTGATATTACCGAACATCAAGAAGAAGATAATGATGTTGTTACTTTAATGACGATACATAGTGCTAAAGGCTTAGAGTTTGAAGTAGTTTTCTTAATTGGTATGGAAGATGGTATATTTCCTCATCAGAATTCATTTACAGAAGAGGGAGGACTTGAAGAAGAAAGAAGACTATGTTATGTCGGAATTACAAGAGCTAAAGAGAAGTTATATATAACTAATGCTAAAAGAAGGATGTTATATGGTAAAGATGTAGTTAATCCTCCTAGTAGATTTATTAAAGAAATAGATAGTAGTTTATTAGATATAGTAAATGAAAAGATGGTTGATGAAGAAAAGATTAATCGAGAAGAATTATATCGTAATAATGAAGATGTTGAATTTAAAGATGGCGATATTATTATGCATATGATATATGGTAGAGGGGTTGTTATTGAAGTTAAGGGAGATTTCTTAACTGTAGCTTTTGCGAAGAATTATGGAATTAAAAAATTGATGAAAAATCATAAAAGTATTAAGAAGATTTAAGATAAAGGAGATTTAAAATGCAATTATTAATATTAGCAGCTGGCATGGGTAGTCGTTTTGGTGGTTTAAAACAAATTGAACCTATAGGTCCGAATGGAGAATTTATTATTGATTATTCTATTTTTGATGCTATTAAAACAGGTTTTTCAAAAGTAGTATTTATTATTAAAGAAGAAAACTATGAGTTATTTAAAGAGACAATTGGGAAGAGAGTTGAATCACATATACCAGTAGAATATGTTTTTCAAAAGATAGATGATGTTCCTGAGTTTGTTAAGATACCTAAAGATCGAGTTAAACCATGGGGAACAGGACAAGCAGTATATGCAGCAAGAAAAGTTATTACTGAACCTTTCTTGGTAATTAATTCAGATGATTTTTATGGTAGAGATGCATTTGTAGAAGCTAAAGAATTTTTAGAAAAAGGGCATCATAATGAATATGCTACGATTTGTTATAAAGTAGTTAATACATTAACAAAAAATGGTTCAGTAACAAGAGGTGTTACTAAAGGAGATGAAAATGGTAGATTAGTAACAATAACTGAGAGTTTGATTGAACAAGTTAATGGGGAGATTATAGGAACACCACTTAATGGAGGAGATAAGTATAAGATATATGATGATACGATAGCTTCAGTTAATTTAATGGCTTTTGATTTATCAATCTTTGATTATTTAGAAAAGAAGATTAAGGAGTTTTTTAAACAGAATGCTAATAATTTGAGTAAATGTGAAATATATATTTCAGAATTATTAAGTGATGCTTATAAAGAAGGATTTGCTGATGTATATGTTATTACAACGGATGCTACTTGGCGAGGTATTACATATAAAGAGGATAAAGATGATTTAAAAGCTGCTATTTTAGATTTAATTAATAATGGGGAATATCCAAATAAGTTATGGAGGTAATTATGAGTCCAGAAGAAAGAATAGATGATTTAATTAGTAAGATTAATCATGCTAGTTATGAATACTATATATTAGATAATCCTACTTTAACAGATCAAGAATATGATGATTATTATAAAGAATTATTAAGTTTAGAAGAAAAATATCCAGAACTTAAGAGAATTGATTCACCAACTAATCGAGTTGGGGGAGATGCTGTAGATAAGTTTGATAAAGTAACACATGCTCATCCAATGTTATCTTTTGATGATATCTTTAATGAAGAAGAAATTAGAGCATTTGATGAAAGAATTAAGAAGAGTATTAATCATCCAACTTATTCATTAGAACCTAAAATGGATGGATTATCTGGATCATTATTATATGAAAAAGGTGTTTTAGTAAGAGGTGCTACTAGAGGAGATGGAATTGTTGGGGAAGATATTACAATTAATATTAAGACAATTAAATCAATTCCTTTACGTTTAACAGAACCTATTGATATTGAAGTACGTGGCGAGATTTATATGAGTAAAGAAGCTTTTATGAAAGCAAATGAAGATCGTCGTAATAATAATGAAAATGAATTTGCTAATCCACGTAATGCGGCAGCTGGTTCAGTAAGACAATTGGATAGTAAGATTACAGCTAAACGTAATTTGGATTTTATGGCTTATTTTATACCTAATCCAGAAGATTATGGACTTAAGACGCAAAGTGAATCGTTGGCTTATTTAAGAAAGTTAGGTTTTGTTACTAATTATAAGTTAAATGGTCATGCGAAAAATGTCGAAGATATTTTAAAATATATAGAAGACTTAGGTAAGAAAAGACCCGATTTACCTTATAATATTGATGGAGTTGTCTTAAAAGTTGATGACTTAAATGATGAGAAAGTACTTGGTTTTACTTCCCGTGTACCGAGATGGGGGATTGCTTATAAGTTCCCTGCTGAAGAAGTATTAACTGTTTTAAGAGAGATTAAATTTACAGTAGGTAGAACAGGTAAGATAACACCTAATGCGATATTTCATCCCGTACATGTTGATGGTTCTTTAGTATCTAAAGCAACATTACATAACTATGATTATTGTATGGAAAAAGATATTCGTGTTGGAGATGTTATATCTATTCGTAAAGCTGGTGATGTTATACCAGAAGTAGTAGAAGTTAAGTTTGAAAGAAGAACTAGTGATGTTAAAGACTTTGTGATGATTGATAGATGTCCAATGTGTGATACACCTTTAATTAGAAAAGATGCTAATCATTTCTGCCCTAATGAACATTGTCCAGCTCGTAAGATAGAAGGTTTAGTACACTTTGTATCAAGACCAGCGATGAATATTGATGGTTTAGGTGATGCGATAATTGAAGACTTCTATAATATGGGAATTATTAAACGTATTGAAGATATATATAATCTTAAAAATAAAAGAGAAGAGATTATTGAACTAGAAGGTTTTGGCAATAAGAGTGTTGATAATTTAATTAATTCGATTGAAGCTAGTAAGAGTAATTCAGTAGAAAGATTATTATTTGCTATAGGTATTCCTGGTATTGGAGCTAAGACAGCTAAAGTATTAGCTAAGAAGTATAATAATCTTGATAATTTAATGAAGGCTTCATTAGAAGAATTAACAGCTATTAAAGATATTGGGGATGTTTTAGCTAATAGTATTGTTTCATATTTTAATGATTCTAAGAATCAAGAATTAATTAGTAATTTAAAAGAATTGGGTATTAATATGGAATATAAGGGTGAGAAAACAATTAATAATCCTTTAATATCTAATAAGAAGTTTGTTATTACAGGAACAATTAGTTTTATGGGACGTGATGAGATTAAAGCACTCTTAGAAAAATATGATGGTATTACTGTTGATTCAGTTAGTAAAAAGACCGATGTTGTAATAGTTGGGGATGCTCCTGGTAGTAAGTATGATAAGGCTTTACAACTAGGAATTGAAATATGGAATGAAGAGAAATTTAAAGAAGTTATAGATTCATTATAATTTCTTTTTTTCTCTAATATCGAGGTTAGTTGGATTGCTTATAAAGTCATAATGTAGTATAATTTAAATACCTATTAAAGAGGTGGGATACTAATGAAAAGAATAAAAAAGTTTTATAGGGAACATCGTGTTTTTACAATATTAATGGCAATTGTATTAGTTTGTGTGATAATAATTTCAACAATACTTATTCAATGTTTCTATATTGGTAAGGGTACTGATAAATATGGAGATCGTTTAGATGGTATTGAAGAACATGAAATTAGTGATGCTAAGATAAGTGATTATGAAAATAACTTAGCTAATAATGATAAAGTTAAAACAGCTGATTTAATAATAGAAGGAAGAATAATATATATTAAGGTTACTTATGAAGACAATTGTTCTTTAGAAGAAGCAGAAAGTATAGCTGCTAAATCATTAGAAAGTTTTAGTGAAGATGAACAAGGATTCTATGATTTTAATATTACTTTAGAGAAAAATGCAACTAAAACAAGTGATGGTTTCTTAATATCTGGGGCACATAATAGAAATGGTAATGGAATATCATGGAATAATAACCGTGAAGTGACTTCGACGACTGATGAGGAATAGTTTATGAAAAAAGGTAAATCGAATAAGAAAATAGTCTTAATCGTCTTACTAGTTATTTTATTTGTTGCTAGTTTAGGAATTATTACTTTTAATATATTAAATGATGAAAATAAATTAACTGTAGAAGAGAAAGAATGGATTACACAGAATATTAATCAAGTACAAAATATCTATGTTCCTGTTAATTTAGATATATTTGGTAAAAATGGAACCGGAGTATTCTTTGATTATATTGGTTATGTTGAAGAAGAATACGGCATTGATATAAATCCTATTACTTATAATGTTGGTGAAGATGTAAGTGATAGAGCATTTATGATTACTTATGATACATTAGATAGTGATGTTGTATTTTATACGGAACATTATGTAGTTGTTAGTAAAGAAAAACAAAATATTAGTTCTTTAGCACAATTATCTAATAGTAAGTTAGGAGTTTTAGCAACAGATGAAAAATTAGTTTCTAAATATTTAACGGATACAAATAATGTAGCAGTTAGTGCTTATGAAACTTCAACAGATTTGTTTAATGCTTTAGAAACTGGAGAGAATATTGATTATGCAGTATTACCTTTAGAAGAAAATTTAACATCTATATTAACATCTAATTATTCTATAGATTATCATATTAGCGATTTAAATAAGTATATGATATTTAGAGTTAAAGAAAATGATACTTTTAGTGATATAGTTAAGAAGACTTTTTCTTCATATCAAGAGAAAGAATTAGAGGAATCCATTAATGAAAATGAATTATTAACTTTTACTAGTGCTTTATCTATTTCTGATAAAGAATTAGCTAATATTCAAGCTAAATCATATACTTATGGATTTATTAATAATAGTCCTTATGAAGTATTAATTAGTGGTTCTTATGGAGGAATAGTTAGTGAGTATTTAGCGAGATTTACTGCTTTTAGTAAGACTGAGATTAATCCGGTTAAGTATAAGAATTTTGCTAAATTTACAGAAGCAATTGCTAATAATAAAGTAGATTTATTTTATAATTATTATAATTTAGATACAAAGTATCAAAGTATTGATTCTCTAATGAATTTATCTTTTGTTGTAGTAGCACCAGAACAAAATTCTTTAATTATAAATTCAGTTACTTCTTTAAGTAATAATGAAGTTTATGTAAGTGCTAATAGTATATTAGAAAAGTATATTTCAGGTATTGGTAATGTTAAAGTTAAGACTTATAGTAATGAATCAGAACTTAAAAAGGCAGTACGTAATGAAGAAATACTTTTAATGGATAAAGAAGTATTTAATTATTATAAGAAGTCTTTATTAAGTGAATATACTATTAGATATAGTAATACTTTATCTGATACTTATAATTTCTATGTTAAAGAAAATGATATCTTTAGTTTATTATTTAGTAGATATATTGCTACTTTAGATCCTAATGAAGTAATAGTTAAAGGAACTTATAATCATACTTATACAGTTAATTCTGGAACTGTATTGGGTCAAGTGGCGAAGTATTCAGTAATAGTTATTGTTGTCTTTATTATTATTCTTTATTTAGCTTATCGTTCGACTAAACAAATTAAGATAGCGAAGAAGATTAAGAAAGAAGATAAGATGAAGTATATAGATCAATTAACTTCATTGAAGAATCGTAATTATTTAAATGAAAATATTAATAGTTGGAATAAGAATACGATTTATCCACAAGCAACAATTATTATTGATTTAAATGAAGTTCAAAAGATTAATGATACATTAGGATATGAACAAGGGGATACACAGATAAAAGCAGCTGCTAATGTTTTAATTAAGACTCAATTAGATAATACAGATATTATGAGAACTGATGGTAATGAATTCTTAATATATTTAGTTGGTTATCAAGAGAAACAAGTTGTAAGTTATATAAGAAAGTTATATAAAGAATTTAAGAATTTACCATTTGAATATGGAGCAGCTATTGGTTATAGTATGATATTAAATGATATGAAGACAATTGAAGATTCAATTAATGAATCAGTAGAAGATATGCGTACGAAAAAAGAAGAATTAGAAGATGGTTCAGATGAAAAGAAAGAATCGTAAAAACTTTTTTCAAAGATTTTGGGAAGCTTTCTGGCGCCCTGAAATGCTTATCTTACCTGGTCAAATTGCCTTCTTTATCTTCTTATCAATGGTTCCAACAATAACTTTAATTGGTTATGCTTGTTCTTATTTAAAATTATCTAATGATATAGTACAGAATTTAATTACTAATGTATTAGGGGGAGATGTTGCTAACTTAGTAACACCAATTATTACGGCAACTAAAATAACACCGACCTTCTTTATTACTTTAGGAATTGGTTATTTTATTGCTAGTAATGGTATGGCTTCAATAATAGTAGCTTCTAATACAATATATAATATACCTGATTCTGGTTTCTTTAAAAGAAGATTAAAAGCAATAATTATGGAATTAGTTATTGTTATCTTGTTTCTATTTATTTTAGTCTTTCCATTATTAGGACAGAGTTTAATTAGTTTAATACATTATTTTAATTTAGATGCTGAGACGACTTCAATAGTTGTTAAAGTATTACATTTCTTAAGTGGTCCATTATCTTGGTTAATTATTTTCTTATTTATTAAGATGATATATACTATGGCACCTGATCGTAAGATACCTAGTCGTAATGTTAATGGGGGAGCTATTTTTACTACTATAGGTTGGATTTTAGTTACGGCCGCTTATTCATACTATATAGCTCATTATGCTAATTATTCAATCTTCTATGGTAGTTTAGCTAATATTGTTATTTTGATGTTATGGACTTATTTACTTTCATATATCTTAGTTATAGGTATGGCAATGAATTATCATGAAGAGATGGAAAAAACAGGAGTTATAGAGATTAATAAATTAAAAGAAGAATCGGCGAATAGTGCACCAATTATGGAAGATAAAACAATTAGTGAACATAAGAAAAAGATAAGTAAAAAGAAAGAAAGTCAAGAGAATTAAGTTTCTCTTTTTTCTATGGAAATAAATAATAATTTTAGATATAATAAACATTGGTGATAAAGATGGAAGAAGTAATAAGTTTTTTAGTTTCTTCTTTAGGATTAGAAGAAAAACAAATAAAAGAAGTATTAAGTATGTTAAGTGAAGGGGCGACGATTCCTTTTATAGCTAGATATCGTAAGGATAGAACTGGTAATTTAAATGAAGATCAAATAAGAGCTATTGAAGAACAATATAAGTATCAAGAGAATCTTTTAAACAGAAAAGAAGATGTAATAAGATTAATTGATGAAAAGGGTTTATTAACACCGGAACTTAAAGATAGTATTATGAAATGTAGTAAGTTAACGGAAGTAGAAGATTTATATCGTCCATATAAAGAGAAGAAAAAGACGAAAGCTTCGGAAGCTATTAAGAATGGTTTAGAACCTTTAGCAAAGATGATTATGGCTTTTCCAGTTACGGGTTCTTTAGAAGAGATGGCGAAGAAGTTTATTAATGAAAATGTTAAGGATACTAATAGTGCTTTAGAAGGAGCAGGTTATATTATTGCGGAATGGATTAGTGATAATGCAGCTTATCGTAAATGGATTAGATATAATGTATTCAGTAATGGGGTTATTACTTCTAAAGTAAAGAAGAATGCTGAAGATCCAAATAAAGTTTATGAAATGTATTATGAGTTTAGTGATCGTGTTAAGTATATTAAACATTATCGTGTTTTAGCGCTAAATAGAGGTGCAAGTGAAAAAGTCTTAACTGTATCCATTGAGATGGATAATGACGCTATAGAGTCTTATTTAGAAGGGAAATTAATAAAGAATAAAGATTCTTTTGTTGTTGAATTAGTTAAGAATAGTATTAAGGATTCTTTAAAGAGATTAATACTACCTAGTATTGAAAGAGAAATAAGAGCAGAATTAACCGAGAAAGCGGAAACAATAGCTATTGAAACTTTTGGTACTAATTTAGAACATTTACTTTTAACAAGACCTATTAAAGGTATGACAGTATTAGGTTTTGATCCGGGGTATGTTAATGGATGTAAGTTAGCAGTAGTTGATCCTTCAGGTAAGTATTTAGATTCAACTGTTATTAAACCTTTTATAAATGGTAGTAATCAAGATAAATATATAGAACAAAGTAAGATTATTGTTAAGAATTTAATTGATAAATATAAAGTAGATATTATATCTATTGGTAATGGTACGGCTTCAAGAGAATCAGAAAAGTTCTGCGCTGAATTAATTAATGAATATAAATTACCTTGTAAGTATATTATTACTTCTGAAGCTGGGGCTTCAATATATAGTGCTTCTAAGTTAGCAATTGAAGAGTTCCCTGATTTAGCTGTCGAAAAAAGAAGTGCCGTATCAATTGGACGTCGTTTACAAGATCCACTATCTGAATTAGTTAAGATAGATCCGAAGAGTATTGGGGTAGGAGAATACCAATATGATGTTAATCAAAAACAATTAGGTGAAGCATTAGATTTTACAACTTCTAAAGTAGTTAATAGTGTAGGAGTTAATATTAATACAGCTTCTAAAAGTATTTTAAAATATGTATCTGGTTTAACTAAATCAGTTATAGATAATATATATAAATACAAAGAAGAAAAGAAGATTACTTCTCGTGAAGAAATTAAAAAAATAAAAGGAATGACTGATAAAGTATATGAACAATCAATAGGATTCTTACGTATACCTGATGGAACTAATCCTTTAGATAAAACAGGTATTCACCCTGAAAGTTATGAAGTAACTAATAATCTACTTAAAAAATTAAATTTAGATATTAAAGATATTAATAGTGATGAATTTAAAGATACATTAAAGAAACAAAATGCATCTAAATTAGCTAGTGAATTAAATTCGGATATTTATACAATTCAAGATATTATTAAAGAATTATTAAATCCTGGTTTAGATCCACGTGATGAGTTAGAAGCACCAATACTAAAAAGTGATGTTTTACATATTGAAGATTTAAAAGTAGGAATGGAACTACAGGGTACAGTTAGAAATGTTGCTTCATTTGGAGCGTTTGTCGATATCGGCTTACATGATGATGGTTTAATTCATATTTCTAAAATGAGTAAGTCATTTGTTAAGAATCCTAATGATATATTGCATGTTGGTGATATTATAACTTGTTATGTTGATAATATAGATTTAACTAAACAAAAAGTACAATTAACTTTACTTAAAAACTAAAAAAGATATAACGTAAATATCTTTTTTTCTTGGGTTTAAAATAAATAATATATGGCAATTTGTGGTATAATAACTAACGTAAGTTTATGAAAGAAGTGAGGACATGAAGAAAATAAAGATTCATCCTTTTATATACTTTTTTATAACACTATTATATTTAGAATTAATCATTAAAATGGTTATGACTAAAAATATTATAGATAGTAATCTTATTTATTTAGTTATCTTTATGATACCTTTTGTTTTTTTATTGACAATAATTAGTAAATTATTTGGTAATACGATTAATAAAATAATTAGTTTATTATTAGTATTTATTATTACAGTATACTTTGAAATACAATATATATTCTTTAATTTATTTTCTGTACCATTTTCTTTTTCAACAATAAGTTTAGCTAATCAAGCTTTAGATTTTGTGACGATAATTAAAGAAGCAATTATATCTCATTTATATGGCTTTATTTTAATATTATTACCATTTATATTAGGTGTTATATTTAATAAATTATTAGATACAAGAAAATATCATAAAGAGAGTATTATAGCTTTATTTGTTATGTTAATAATTTCATACTTATCAACATATTTACTTTTAGTACCAATTAATGATAATGCTAAATATACTAAAGAATTATATTTTAATATTGATGATCAAATAGCTTTAATTGATAAGTTTGGTTTAATTACTTATACTAAGGTTGATATTAAAAGACAATTATTTGGTTTTGAAACTAAATTAGTTGTTGAAGAAAATAATATTAGTACTCCTTCGATACCAGAAGGAGAGATAGATTATGGATTTAATGAATTAGATATTGATTTTAGTAAATTAAGTTCTAATAATAAAACTATTAATTCACTTAATAATTATATGAGTAAACAACAAGCCAGTAATAAGACTAAATATACTGGAATGTTTAAAGGGAAAAACTTAATATTTATTTTAGCTGAAGGGTTTAATGAAATAGCTGTTGATAAAGATAGAACACCAACATTATATAAAATGATAAATGAAGGGTTTAAATTTAATAATTTTTATTCCCCAGTATTTTTAAGTACAACAGGAGGAGAATTTCAAGCCACAACAGGTTTAATTCCAACCCAAGAAATATTAGGTACTTGGAAAAGAGAACAACCTTATATAGCTTATGGAATAGGGAATATATTTAGTAAATATAATTATCAAGTACAAAGTTATCATGATTGGACTTATACATATTATAAAAGAAATAAAACAATGGAAACTTTAGGTTTTAATAATTATACTGGTTGTGGTAATGGTTTAGAAAAGAAAATGAATTGTGAATGGTTACCTTTTGATTCAGAAATGGTTAATGTAACTTATGAAGATTATATGAAAGGTGATAAACCATTTGCAACTTATTATGTAACTGTTAGTGGACATTCACCATATGAAGCGGGTGATAATGTAGCAATGGTTTATAAAGAAGAAGTTGCTGATTTACCTTATGATTATCAAGTTAAATATTATTTAGCAGCTCAAATGGAACTAGATAAAATGTTAGAAACACTAGTTAATAAACTAGAAGAAACAGGTCATCTTAAAGATACAGTTATTGCTTTAGTAGGAGATCATTATCCTTATACTTTGTCAATTGAACAAATGAATCAAGTAGCGACATATGAAAAAGATGATATAATAGAAGTGAATAAAAGTAATTTCTTACTTTGGAATAGTGAAATGAAAGAACCTATTCAAGTTGATAAAGTTGGTAGTCAGATAGATGTTTTACCAACACTATTAAATTTATTTGGTTTAGATTATGATTCAAGATTAATACTTGGTAAAGATATATTAAGTAATAGTGAAGGAATAGCTATTTTCTCTAATCGTAGTTGGATGACTGAATATGGTTCTTATAATACAGCTACTAAGAAATATATACCTAAGAAAGAATTAGAAGGTATGACTGAAAAAGAATATATAAGAAAAATAAATAATAAAGTAGCTAATTACTTTAGTGTAAGTAAGATGATTATTGATACTAATTATTATACATATGTATTAGGAAGTGAGTGATTAGTATGTGTGGTATTGCAGGTTATGTAAGTGATAATAAACCTAGTAAAAAGATATTAAAAGCAATGACTGATAGGATAGAACATAGAGGACCTGATGCAGAAGGTTTCTATTTAGATGATAATTGTGCATTAGGACATCGTAGATTATCAATCATCGATTTAAGTACTGGTGATCAACCAATATATAATGAAGATAAAAAAATAGTTATTGTATTTAATGGTGAAATATATAATTATGTTGAATTAAGAGATGAATTAAAAAAACATAAACATAAATTCGTTACTTCTAGTGATACTGAAGTATTAGTACATGGTTATGAAGAATGGGGACATGATTTAACAAAGAAGCTACGTGGAATGTTTGCTTTTGTTATTTGGGATAGTAAGAAAAAAGAATTATTCTGTGCAAGAGATGGTTGGGGAATTAAACCATTCTATTATTATCAAAATGGTAAAACATTTATGTTTGCTTCTGAAATAAAAGCTTTCTTAGATCATCCGGATTTTAAAAAAGAATTTAATGAAGAAATATTATCGGCTTATTTATGTTTTAATTCAACACCAACAGAAGAAACATTCTTTAAAGGAGTATTTAGATTAGAACCTGGTCATCAATTAATATTAAAGGATAATAAGATAAAAATAGAAAAGTTCTTTGAATTAGAATTTAAGGAAACTAATGATTCAATGGATGAGATAGTTGATGATATTGATAAAGCAATGAGAGATTCAGTTAAATATCATGAAATAGCTGATGTAGAGGTTGGTTCTTTCTTATCTAGTGGAATAGATTCTTCATACTTAGTATCAATTGCCAGACCTGATAAAACATATACAGTTGGTTATGATAATCCTAAGTATGATGAAATATCATATGCTAAAGATTTAACTAGTAAATTAGGAATTAGTAATAAATCGAAAAAAATAACTAAAGAAGAATATATTAAAGCTTTTCCTAAGATTATGTATCATATGGATGAACCACTAGCTGATCCTTCAGCAATAGCTTTATATTTTGTAGCAGAGATTGCTTCTAAAGATGTTAAAGTTGTTTTATCTGGTGAAGGAGCAGATGAGTTCTTTGGCGGATATAATACTTATAAAGAAGAAATAGATCAAGCTTGGTATATGAAAATACCTTATTTTATAAGACATGGTTTATCAATGATAGCAGGAATATTTCCTGAAGTAAGAGGTTTTAACTTTGTATGGCGAAGAGGTCAAAGGCTAGAAAACTATAATATTGGTTTAGGTCGAGTATTTAGAGATGAAGAAGCAATGAAGATATGTAAGAATAAGAATCAATTACATACTAAAGAAATAGTTGCACCTTTCTATGAAAGATATAAAGATAATTCAAATATAGTTAAAAGACAAGTTATAGATTTCTATTTCTGGTTAGTAAGAGATTTCTTACATGCCGTAGATCGTAATACAATGATGTTTGGTTTAGAAGCTAGAACACCTTTTCTAGATAAAGAAGTATTTAAAGTAGCAAGTAAATTACCAGTATATGCTAAAGTTAATAAAGAAACGACTAAACCAGCATTACGTATGGCAGCAAAGAAAGTAATACCAAATGAATCTTATAAAAAGAAAAAATTAGGTTTTCCAGTACCACTTAGAGAGTGGATAAGAGAAGATGATTTATATAACGAAATAAAGGATAAATTTAATTCAGAAATAGCTAATAAATTCTTTGATGTTAAAAGAATTAATAAGTTATTAGAAGATCATAAATCAGGAAAGAAAGATTGTTATAAAAAAGTATGGAATGTATATACTTTCTTG
This sequence comes from uncultured Bacilli bacterium, assembly GCA_947585595.1. Classification (GTDB taxonomy): domain Bacteria; phylum Bacillota_I; class Bacilli_A; order RF39; family UBA660; genus Coprovivens. Next base: position 4,044 of record CANPXB010000002.1, on the reverse strand, counting down.
GTATGGTATGAACAGTTCTTTAAAGAAGCTTAGATGCTTCTTTTTTTGAAATAAAAATAAGTCGATTAAATCGACTTATTTAGTACCAAATATTCTATCTCCGGCATCTCCAAGACCAGGGACAATATATTTATTTTCATTTAAGTATTCATCTATATGGGCACAATATATTTGAACATCTGGATGTTTTTCTTCAACTTTAACAATTCCTTCTGGAGCAGCTATTATACAAATGAATTTAATCTTTTTAACACCTTTACTTTTTAATAAATCAATTGCATCTAAGGCTGAACCACCAGTTGCTAACATAGGATCAAGAATAATAACTTCTCTTTGTTCTATATCTTTTGGGACTTTAAAGAAGTAATTAACAGGTTCAAATGTTTCTTCATCACGATACATACCAATATGTCCTATTTTAGCATTAGGGATTACACTAGTAACACCTTCTAGTAAACCCATACCAGCTCTTAAGATAGGAACAAAGGCATATTTATCTTCATCTAGTTTACCTGTTTTCATTTTCTTAATAGGAGTTTCAATTTCAACTTCTTCAAGTTTAGCATCTTTCATTGCTTCATAACATAGAAACATTCCTATTTCTTTGATTAATTCTCTAAATTCTTTAGTTCCAGTATTTTTATCTCTTAATATTGCTAATTTATGTTCTATTAAGGGATGATTTAATTCGATAGCTTTCATAAAATTCCTCCAGTTTTATATTATTTATTTTTTAGCTTTTTTTGTGTTTGTTTTTTTAGTAGTCTTTTTAGTAGTTTTTGTTTCTTTAACTTCTTTAGCTTCTTTAACTACTTTTTTAGTAGTCTTTTTAGGTTCAGGGACTTCAACATCTTCAGTAGTTTCTTCGACTGGTGTATCTGGGATTACTAAGTTAAGTAAGATTCCAAATACGGCAGCAAGACTCATACCTTTAATAGGGATATTTAAGTTACCACTAGTTATAGAAATAACAGCTCCTCCTAATCCTAATACTAACATTGTTGAAGCTATTAAGACATTTTTAGGATTTTCAAAATCTACTTTATTAGCCATTAAGACTTTAAGTCCATTGATACCAATGAATCCATATAATAATAATGATACACCACCTAATACTGGGTTAGGGATTGAACTTACTAAAGCAGTAAATTTACCTAAGAAACCAATAATGATAGCGAAGATTGCTGCAAGACCAATTACCCATACAGATGCAACTTTAGTCATACCAACAACTGAAGTATTTTCACCATATGTAGTATTAGCAGGTCCGCCAATTAAACCAGCAACAAATGTTGCAAGACCATCACCAAGTAAAGTACGATCTAAACCTGGATCTTTAATTAAATCTTTACCAATTATATTACCTAAAGCTGTATGATCACCAATATGTTCACACATAGTAACTAGTGCAATTGGAGCAATAGTAATTAAGGCTGCAAAGTTTAAATCGTAGTGAACAAATGGTATTTTGAAGGCTGGTAAACTAAAGAAAGCAGCTTCTTTAAAACCAGTAAAGTCAACTAAACCAAAACAAATAGCAACTATATAACCTGATACAATTCCTACTAGGAATGGGATAATCTTTAAGAATCCTTTAGCTCTTGTCATAACTAAAGCAGTTACTAAGAAAGCAACTAGAGCAACAAAGATACCTTTCCATTCCATAGTTGCACCATCAGCAATACCGATACTTGAAATAGCTGAAGGCGCTAAACTAAAGCCGATTACCATAATCATTGGACCAATTATTACTGGTGGTAGTAATTTATCTAACCAATCTTTACCAACAAACTTGATAATAATGGCAACAATGATATAGATAAGACCAACGGCCATAATACCTGTCATGGCTCCGCCCATGCCACCAACTAAGAAGGCTGCAGCAATAGGTGAAATAAAGGCGAATGAACTACCTAAATAAACAGGTGATCTTCCTTTCGTACATAAAATATAGATAAGTGTTCCAATACCAGATGCAACTAAAGCAACAGGGATAGTTAATACCTCTTCACCAGTAGCTTGGTTAACTAAGATTGGAACTAAAATTGTTGCACCAAACATGGCAAAGACGTGTTGTATAGCTAAAACTATCCATTTACCAAGACTTGGTTTTTCATTGATGTCAATTAACATTTTTCTCTTTTCCATAAACTCCTCCTCTAATGAATGTAGATAAGCAAAAGAAAAGAAGATATCCCATAAAGGAAAATCTTCTTAATTAACAAAAATATTTAATTTTAAAAATGAAATAACAAAAGATATGATAGAGACACCAACACGAGATGTTCTATCTTTTGTAGTAAGTTCAATTATTAAATTTTTAAAACTTAATTCTTTTGTCACTTCTCTACACCCTTTAGAAAATAATAATATAACTTGAAATAAAATGCAAGTGTTTTTTTGACACATAAGTTTTAATATAAATGTGGATTTATAAAATAAGTTTGTAAATATTGTGGATTATATATAATTGTATATTTTAAATAAAATTAATATTATATTATTAGAGGTGAAAATTATGATTAATATTAAGATTGATTCTCGTAAAGTTAAGAAAGGGGATACCTTTGTAGCTATACCAGGAACAACTGTTGATGGTCATGATTATGTTGATAAAGCTTATGAACTAGGAGCTGTTAAAGCAATAGTTGAACATAAAGTAGATTCTAAAATAGAACAAGAAGTAGTAGAAGATACTAATAAATGGTTAACTAATTATATTGCTGCTACTTATGCAAATGAAGTTAATCAAATGAATTTAATAGGAGTTACAGGAACGAATGGTAAGACGACGACGGCTTATCTTACTTATCAAATATTAAATAAGTTAGGTAGTAAAACAGGATATATAGGAACAATAGGCTTTTATTTACCTGATGAAGATTTTATTGAATTACCTAATACAACACCAAATATATTAGATTTATATGAACTTTTATTAACAGCTAAAGAAAAAGGATGTAAGAACGTAATGATGGAAGTTAGTTCTCATGCCTTACATCAAGAAAGAGTTAAAGGAATAAATTATAAAGTAGCAGCATTTACTAATTTAACACAAGATCATTTGGATTATCATGTAACTATGGATAATTATTTAGATGCTAAGAAGTTAATTTTAAAGCAATTAGATGGTCCAATGATTGTCAATATGGATGATAGTTATGGAGATAGATGGTTAGATTATAATAATGTTAAAACATTGGGTAAAAAGGGAGATAATTATAAGATTATTTCATATAATGATACAGAACATGGTACACATATTAAATTTAGTGTAGATGGCAAAGAATATGAAGTTGATACTAATTTAAGAAGTACATTTAATGTATATAATTATTTAACAGCTTTATCTTTAATTAATTCATTAGGTTATGATGTAGAGGAGATTATCAAAGTAACTAAAGATGTATATCCACCTAAAGGTAGATGTGAACAAATTAAAGTTAAAGATGGCGAAGCAGTTATTGATTATGCACATACTCCTGATGCTGTAGAAAAGATTATTAATGCGTTTACAGAAAATAAAAAAGGTCGAGTAATAACATTAGTTGGTTGTGGGGGAGATAGAGATCCTAAGAAAAGATCAATTATGGGTAGAATAGCGGCCGAGAACTCTGACTATGTTATTTATACAAGTGATAATCCACGTACCGAAGATCCACAACTAATTATGAATGATATCTTAGCTGGGGTTAAAACTGATAACTATGAAGTAGAACTTGATAGACGAAAAGCGATAGTTAAGGCTTTAGATATGATAAAGAAAGATGATGTAGTTTTAATACTAGGTAAGGGGCATGAAGATTATCAAATAATAGGTCATGAAAAAATACATTTAGATGATGCTGAAGAAGTAAGAAAATATATTAATTCTCATTAAAATACATAAAGTAGGCTTAAACTCTTGCAATTTAAGAAAAATCTGTTATAATTAATATTGCCTACTTAATTTTGCAGGTGTAGTTTAATGGTAGAGCTTCAGCCTTCCAAGCTGATAACGTGGGTTCGATTCCCATCACCTGCTCCATTTGAAAAAAATCGTCA
>CANPXB010000001.1 GCA_947585595.1 uncultured Bacilli bacterium | reverse complement strand
TCACCTACGATAGATCCTGTGAAGTCTCCACCTGTAATCATGTTTTTATGATTGTCTAAGAAGTCAGGGTTGTTAATGTAAATAGCTGGAAGTCTTTTTCCTTTAGAATCTTTACTAGAAGTAAATGTTCCATCAGAAATACTATATTTTCCTTCAGCATCAAAGAAGTATAATGCATATCCTGCTGTTGAAGAAATATCTCCACCTTTAATACTTAAAGCGTTTGTTGAACCATTATCTGCTTTGTTTACTACTATAGCAGCATCTCCAGTAGCTTTAATAGTACCTGCATTAACATTTAAAGTACCATTTTTAACTGTAAATGCTCTTTGATCTGCTGTATAAGTACCACCATTAACGTTAACAACTGTAGAACCTGCATCTAGTACAACTAATGCATTCCATGAAGTTAAGTTAGTACCAGTTACTTTTGCATTTAAGTTAATTGTTAAATTTTCATCTTTATCTTGTACGCAATTAACGATTTCATTAGCAATTTCCCATTTACCATTAACGTTAATTGTGGTTTTTTCAGAAGCATCTAATACTTTAACAACTGAATTAGTTGTCAATGCTCCTTTAACAGTAACATCATTAGCAAATGTTAATGTAGTTGCTTTATCTTTACCATTAACTTCAATTCTTTCTGTACCAGTAGTTGTATCAAAAGTACCATTTTTGATAGTTACATTGGCACCTTCGATTGTGAAGACACCACCAGTATCCATTTTTATGGTTTGTCCATTTAAGTTAAGTGTTACATTTGATTTAATAGTTTCATTACTAGTAAAATTAAATGTTTTACCTTTAACGAATACTATTTCTGCTGTTTCGTCATCTCCAACTGAATCAGCAGCATTACTTAAATCATCAAAACATTGATATTGTTTGTTTCCTGAGTAATTTACATAAAAATAATTATTTTTACAGCTTTCTTCTGGACTTTCAGCAGCAGATACTGTTACTAATGACATTGTGAGTAAGCCTAGTGGTTTGGACAAAAAAAGGAAGTAAATTACTTCCTTTGTATTATATAAATAAACGTTGTGATACGCGATTACTTAATACTTTATTGTATGGAACTTTGTAGTTAGATATTACGCTATTTAAGAATGAAACTGGAGTATTATCTTTTGAATTATTACTTACAGTTTGTAGTGTTTCAACACTAGTATAATTAATATATTTTATTTCTATTTTTGCATCATTATTTAAAGCAGTTCCTGTACCTATTTCATTAGTCCCTAGTTGCCATCCAATTGGGGTATACCCATTATATGTTCTGTCTATATGATATATTGTCATTGTTTTAAGTGAGTCTTTAGCCTGACTATTATTTTTTGAGTCATTACTGTCAGCAGCCGCTATCATTACATCTTGAAGATTTAATGAATTATAATTGGAAGTATACGCATATTTACCAATAATAAATATGTATCTGCTATTAGGTGCTATTTTATCTGCTGCTTCACCTATCTCTGAAACATTCATTTGCTTAGCACTTACTATTGTTAAAGACAATAGTGTTATTGTAAGAATAAAAATAATCATATTACTTTTTTTCATATATATTTATCCTTTCATCGTATACCTTGATATGTAACTGTTGCTGTTACAGTACTATTATCTTTTAGTGTAATAACAGTTGTATTAGGCCACTTACTTGAATCAGTTGGCATTTCATCTACATCTATTGTACCACCACCTGGAGTAATTGGTTTGCTATTAGAACCAAATAATTTAAAGCCTGTATAGTCTTCAGTAGCAACACCATTTCTATATACTGTATAGTTATATTGTTTCACAATACCTAATCCCATATCTTGAGCAACTAATTTAACAGTCCAAACATCATTAACTGTTACTCTATGAGTAGCTGTTTTACCATTAACTGTTTTAGCAGTTATAGTTACAGTACCTGATTTAATACCTCTTACTACACCATTTTTATCTACTGTAGCAATATTTGTATCACTACTTGTCCATGTAACTGCTAAACTAGAGGCATTATTTGGTTTAACTGTAGCTTTTAAAGTAATTGTTGAACCAGCATTAACTGTAGTTGGTCCACTAATAGTAACACTAGTTGGTGCAGGTTTTTCATTAACAGTTATAGCTTTAGTAGCAGTTTTACCATTAGCAGTTGTAACTGTTATAGTAACTTTACCAGCTTTTTTAGCTGTTACTTTACCATTTTTATCTACTGTAGCAATATTAGTATCACTACTCTTCCAAGTTAAAGTTGATTTAGAGTTCTTTGGAGATAGTACAGCACTTAATTTAAGAGTACTACCTACGTATACTGAACTAGATCCGGAAATAGATACACTTTCTACTTCAGGTGTTACTTCAGGAGTATCAGGTGTTTCAGATTCTGCAGCACTAACTGTTACAGATACTAAAGCTTTATTTGAATTATCTTTAGTACTTACAGCAATAGTAGCACTACCAACTTGAATAGCTGTTACAACACCATTAGCATCGACATTAGCAATTGATGGATCAGTAGTAGCATAAGTTATATCATTAATAGTATATCCATCTGGTAATGAAACAATATGGATAGTACTTGTTTCTCCTACTTTTAATTCTAAACTAGATATTTCTAGAACTATTTCTTTTATTTCTTCTTGATTCCATTGAGCTTTTAAAGTAATGTTTTCAGTTACTTTAGTATCAAAATCATAAGCTTTATCATTTAGATACCAACCATTAAATTTATATCCATCTCTAGTAGGATCTTTAGGTTTAGTAACTTTTTCATTTTCTTTAACAATTACAGCTTCAATAGATGAACCTCCATTTGAATCAAATGTAACGATATATTCTTTTGGATTACCTTTAATAAGTAAGAATGCGATTATTAAACCTATTAAAAGAATAGCTATAATACCAAGTATAATTAGATATTTATTTATTCCTTTCTTTTCTTCTTCCATAATATATCTCCTTCCAATGAATTATTATCTAATAAAATTGTATCTAATTAGAATAGTAAAGTCAATGAAGATGAAGGGCGTTGACAATTAGAAATTTTTGCTAATAATTTAATTTTACAAATTAAAAAAACGTAAATTATTCGTGTTTGAATAATTCACGTTTTATACATATTATATTTTAATTATTTTTAAGTTTTTTTACAGAGATTAATGTTATTCCTAAAGAGCTTAATGCTAAGCCAACATAAGATAAAGTATTATCTAATGTATTTGGAGTTGGAACTTTATTTTTTACTTTTAAGTTTGCCATTGCTGTATTTAAATCTTTTACTAAATTATCAATTATTAATTGATTATAAGAATTTAAATTTCTGCTAACTCCTTCAGCGGCTTTTATAGCTGCTTCTAAAGCTTTAATTGATTCTGTTGTATATTTAGATTTTACAACTTTTTTTGCTTCAGCTAATTTTTTATCTAGTTCTGAATAATCAGCAGCGCTTGGGCTAGAACTTGGAGTATTAGCTGTTGGTTTTACAACTACACCATTAGAATTTAAAGATGCTCCTTCTTCATAGTATTTTGCCATACCCTCTGTTTTACCTTCAAGTTTTGTACCAACGGCGATAAAGTTTTCTTGGGTGAATTTCTCAGAAAATGATAATACATCTTTATCAGCATTAGATTTTAATGTGGTATTACCACTGATTGATATTGATTCAAGTGATGTCTCTTGCTCTTCATCAGTATATTCTTGGATAGCAGAGTTACTGGTGCTTTCAATTGTACCGCCAGTAATATTTAGTTTTACATTACCTTGATATGGTGGATTATTTGATTCAATTTGAATACCAGCACCAGTTGCATTGATTCCGCCATTATTAATTGATGGTTCCGCATAAGTACCATTTCCTGTTATAGTTCCATTAGTTATTGTTAATTCACCAGCTTTAATTGCAATACCAGTCGTACCAGTTATTGTTCCGCCACTAATGGTTAATGTACCTGTTTGTGGATGATAGATTGCAGCGCTTGTTTCACTTGTTATTTCTCCGCCTTTTATTTCAATAATAGAATCAGTAGTGTCGCTAGCATTACCTGATATTGCAAATGTTTTGGCAGTTATTGTTCCACCTTCTACAACAATTTTCGAACCTTTTTTACCAGCAGTTATACCACCACCATTTATTTTTACACCATCTTTTACTATTAAAGTAGCGCGATAACTTTCTTCTGTTAAGCTTCTTGATGCACCTAATTCAACAGTACCAAATGGACTATCTCCACTAGAAGTATAAGTACCACCTTCTAAAGTAAGCACTCCTGTTTGAACTCTAACTGCACTACCATTACCAGTGTTTTTTATCGCTCCGTTTTTAGCTTGACTTGTATCCGTAATTGTTAAATTTTTACCATTATTTACGTAGAAAGCAGAGGCTGTAGCATTATTTGAGGAAATGGTATGACCATTCAAGTCTAGTGTTAAATTTGCTTGTGTTGTTAAATTGATATAGCTATTAGTTTCGTCAGTACTAACGTTGACTTCAGCTTCTAAAGTAACTGTTTGTCCCTCACCTGCAGCTGCTAAAGCTTCACTTAGTTTTCCATAACATGTGCTACCAACTTTTGCTTTTGGACTGCCGCTAGTACAATCAACAGTATCTGCGCTAACGCTTGTCACTACTGCAACCATAGCAATAATTGCAACTAATAATAAATTTGTTATTTTTTTCATTTTTCTCTTTCCTTTCCTTTTTTATTGGGTAATATACTACCCCCCCCCGACCAATATTTGTCAAGTATTTCGGAAAAAGAAAGCAAAAAAAATAAGTGCTTTTACACTTATTCTTAGTAATTTTCAGCTTTTAGTTCAAAATAACTTTGTGGATGAGCACATACTGGACATACAGCTGGAGCTTGTTTACCAACAACGATATGACCACAGTTACGGCATACCCAAATAGCATCTTCATCTTTAGAGAATACTACTTTATCTTCAACATTTTTAAGTAGTTTACGATATCTTTCTTCATGTGCTTTTTCAATAGCTGCTACAGCTCTAAATTTAGCAGCTATAGCTTTAAATCCTTCTTCTTCAGCTACTTTAGCAAAGTTATCATACATGTCTGTCCATTCGTAGTTTTCACCTTCAGCTGCAGCAAGTAAGTTTTCTTCTGTAGATGGAATATCTCCACCATTTAGTTCTTTAAACCACATTTTAGCATGTTCTTTTTCATTATTAGCTGTTTCTTCAAAGATAGCAGCTATTTGTTCATAACCATCCTTTTTTGCTTTAGAAGCAAAGTATGTATATTTATTTCTAGCTTGTGATTCTCCAGCAAAAGCTGCCATTAAGTTTGCTTCTGTTTTAGATCCTTTTAATTCCATAATAACTCCTCTTTCCATAATAAATTTATGATACTACATCATTACTTGTTATTATATCATTTTTAAGGTTAAAGTCAACGAAGGAGATTATTTCTTTTTAGTAATTTTAACAGCTGTTCCATAGGCGATTATTTCAGCAGCTGAAGCCATTACTTGAGATGATCCATATCTTACACCAACTATAGCATTAGCTCCTAAACTTCTAGCATCATCAACCATTCTTTTAGTAGCAATTTGTCTAGCTTCTTTAATCATTTCAGTATAACCAGATATTTCACCACCAACAATCGTTTTCATACTAGCCATAAAGTCACGACCAATATTTTTAGATTGAACTACTTGACCTTTAACAATACCTAAAGATTCAATTATTTCATAACCAGGTACATAATCAATACTTACTAGCTTCATCTTCTTCACCTCCAATTATTTCTTGTATTCTTTTTATTAAATTAATTATTATAGCTATAAATGGTATTAAACATAATAATCCAAATACATAAAAGAACATATAGTGTTGTATGTATCCAGTAACAAAACAAATAGTAGTAGGAATTAAAATCAGGATACCAAATATTAAACTTGATAATACAGCACCAAAGATTTTTTTCTTTTTATTAGATTTTATTTTTCGCATAGTAAATCCTTCCTTATTTAGAATATTAATATTTTGAAAATATTTAGTTATATCAATATTTTCATATGTATCTTTAGATTCAATTATTTCTAAACACATATTTTTAACTTTTTGATAGTTTTCTTCTTCTAATTCAATTGTCTCTATTTGGTTTCTTAAACAATCTTGTAATGATAATTCATGATTATTTAGTTTTTTTAAATCACTTATTGATACACCTAATTCTCTTAAAAATTTAATAATCTTTAATTTATTTAGATCTTCCTTTGTATATAAACGATAATCATTATTATGATTTCTTTTAGGATTTATTAATCCTTCTTGTTCATAGTATCTAATAGCTTTTTTAGATAATTTAACAATATTTTCTACTTCATTAATAAACATATAAACTCCTTTCTTAATTAGTAATATAGACTATTACCTAAGGTTAAGGTCAAGTGTTTTTTTTAAAAAAAAGAATCTTTTTGTTAAGATTCTTAATTACGTGCTAAACCATCGACTTGTAAAACAACACCAGTTATGTAACTAGCCATATCACTAGCTAGGAATAAGAAGGCATTAGCAATATCTTCTGGTTTACCTATTCTTCCTAATGGAATAGTTTTAATTAATGGTTCAATCATTTCTTGTGGTAAGTTTTTAACCATATCGGTTTCAGTAATACCAGGTGCTACAGCATTAACTCTTATACCAGATGGTGCTAATTCACGAGCTAATGACTTAGTTATACCATTAACAGCAAATTTAGTAGCTGGATACATTACGCCAGATGGTTGACCATATATGCTTACCATTGAACTTGTATTTAAGATTACTCCTTTAGTTTCTTTTAAATAAGGTGTAACGACTTTAGAACAAACAAAGACTGCTTTTAAGTTTAAATCAGTTATCTTATCATATTCTTCCATCGTAAATTTATCTAATGGTGTACTAGATGAAAGACCAGCATTATTGACTAAAATATCAATATGTCCATAAGTATCTTTTACTTTTTTAAAAGTATCACTTACTTCTTCTTCACTAGTTAAATTAGGATAAAAACCAATTACTTCATAATTACTATTTTCTTCTTTTAATTCATTTAATGCTTTAGTAACACTTTCTTCTTTAGATCCTAATAAAGCTACTTTAGCTCCATTTTGTAAATATTTTCTAACTATTTCATAACCAATACCCCTAGTACCACCAGTTATAATTGCAACTTTATCTTTTAACATATTTAATTCCTCCATCTATAGTATACTATATTAATTATTTAGAAAGTATAATTTTTTTAATTTTACATACACTTAGTATTAGAAGGGACTTTCTATGAAGAAGATTTTAAGAAGTTTATTTTATTTATTTTTACCATTATTATTAGGTAGTTTAGTTGGTTTATTAATATCTAATAGTATTGATTATACTGAATTAATTAAACCACCATTTGCTCCACCTAAAATATTTTTTCCTATTGCTTGGTCAATTATATATTTATTAATGGGAATATCATGGTTTTTATTAAATAAAAATGATTTAGCTGACGCGGATGACGCATTAATTTATTATAGTCAGTTATTAATTAATTTATTGTGGAGTATTATTTTCTTTTTATTTAAATGGCGTTTTATGGCAGTTATATGGATTATTTTATTAGATATTGTTGTTTATTATATGTTGTATTTATTTAGTAAGAAAGATAAGTTAACTGTTTATTTAAATATTTTTTATGCTTTATGGATTACTTTTGCAACTTATTTAACAATTGGAATCTTTATGTTGAATTAAAAGTAATCTTTTTTTATGAATTTTATCGTTTTGCTGATATCGGCAAATCGATACATTTTGGCGGAGCCGACAAGTTGATACCTTTTTGGCGGAACCGCCAAAATGGTTATTAAAAAAAGAAGCTATTTTTTAGAACTTCTTTTCGTATGATAGAACTTTGTCTAACTTAGTAAATAATGCAATTAAGGTAATTAAGACGATAGTAATTATGAATCTTAATGTATGTAAATTAATAGCTATTGAGTTAGGTTCGATTCCTTTGAAATTAATACCAGTATATGGAGCATTTTCATTAGATGTACTAGTACTTGTACTTGGTTTTTTATTTTGTTCTTCTTTATTTTCTTCAGTACTAGGTTTGGTTTCTTCATTTTGTCTACTATATGCCCCAGCAGAAATAGTATCTAAAGCACTAGTATAAGTTTCTTGATCTTTTTTAGCTAATTTATTAACTAAGCTTAATACTTCATTATAAAGATTAGGTGATGTAAATGGATTAGCAAAATCTTCTTCTTTATTTTCACTTAGTATTTTATCGATATATGTTTTAACATCAGATGAATATTTTTGATATAGTTTGTCTTGATCATTTGCTAATGATTCTGGTACTAAACCATATTCAGTTACAACAAAGGTAATATTATTATCTTTAAAGTCTTCATTACTTAGTTTAGTTATTTTACCAGTTAAACCATTAGTTACACGAACATCATCTTTATTACCAGCATAATATATTTTAAGTTTATATCCTTCTTTAACTGGTACTTCTTTATGAGTTACTTTATCATCAACCCATGTATCATACCAACCACGTTGAACACTATTTTTGTATATTTCAGTATTATTGTTATCTAAAACAGTTAAAGAACTAAATAAGATACTACTATCACCACCACTATTTGGATATGTATCAGCATAGTTAAAGATTAAATTATCACCAACTAAATCTATTTTAAATGGTGTATAATCCTCACCCCAATAACCACGTGATCTAATACTTGTTTTAAAACCATAATCTAAATTACCAATAGGTTTGTAATTTACTTCATAAGTTTTAGTTTCTTGGTCATTAACAATAATATATAAATTATCATATTCTAAAGCTTCTTTAGATTTAGGAAATGCTACTTTATAAGTACCGATTGGTAATTCAGTAGTCATTGTTTTATCAGTAATAGTAAGAGTTTTAACTGTTTTACCACCATCATTAATAGTAATAGTTTCATTTTTAATATTATCTAGATTAGCAATATTAATATTAAAGGTTACTTTACCAGTTAAGTTAGTAGCTTTAAGTTCATCAGTTGAAACTAAGTCATATAAACCAAAGTTTTTTAATTCAGTTTTTAATGCTTGACCTTTAGTTTCATCAGTTAACATTTCTTTCATGTAATAGATAGTTGGTAATGGTTTAGCCATTAATTCTTCTTTGACATTATCAGATACTGTAATACCCCATGATTCAATATATGGAACAACATTAACATTGTATTTTTCAGCTAGTGCTAAAGCCCAGACATCAGTGGTTTTCATTCTAGTACCTGTTTCACTATACACACGACGATAATATTGATTTATATAAGCATATGCTTCTTTGTAATTATCAAAGTAATTTAACATATTAACAATAGCATATAACATACCGGCAGCACCAACATTACCTTCACCGTTATCATAGAAGCCTTTACCATCTTGACGATCTTTATTGTATTCAGTTTCCTTAGTTGCTAATGATAACCAGTTATCGTTATATTTATTTAATTCTGGAGTATAGGTTTGAATATAATAACAGAAGATATTAACGCCTACTTCACCGATAGGTAAACCACCGGCATTACCACCAACTTGAGCTTGATAACCATGACCTACTTCGTGTAAGTTTCCCCAACCATATTGGAAGAATGACCAGTCATGTTCTTGGTTAATACCTACATGGTCACCACTAGCATAATAAGCAGCACCTGCACCATGTTTATTAGCTTTACCAAAGTATTTAGTTTTAACATTTTGACTTAATTCATCGACGGGATGATCATATGATAAACCAATTAAATCATCATAATGATCCATTACTTGATCCCACCAATTTAAATAGTTATCTAATGATTCATATGGTTTACCACCAGGATACTCGGTTTCAAATAGTTTTTCATGGTCAATATAAGGAACAGATAGCATGTATGAAGCACCATCAACAATACTATATGAGTCTTTATCATCCGCCCATTCTTTTAAGAATGTTTTTTGATATTCAAGACCATCACCTTGATGATAGTAATGTAATTTTTTAGTATTGATATTTTTAGTATCATATTTTATTTCGTATTTAACAACTTCTGTTTGTTTATATAAAGTTTTAATAGTTGGTAAACTAACATAGTTAGTACTTACATTATCTTTAGTAACAATATTTTTGATATTTACCCAACCATCTAAAGCTTCTGTTAAGTTTAATTCTTTAGCTAATTCTTTTTCATCAATTGTTGTATCAGGATTACTTTCAGTTCTTTTAGCTTTTTCATCATTAAGTTTTTTAGTAGCTGCTTCAATAACTTTAGCTTTACTTTGTACTTTAATTTCACTTTCAGTTTCTTGGTCATTATTTTGTAATTTAACAATTAAGTCGCCACCACTTATATGACGCATTTGAAATTCGCCACCAAGATCTAAGAACAAACCAACAATTTGACGGTCCATATTATTACCACGGGTATAACCTAAATTGTTTAAATGATCAACCGATGGTAAGGAATACATTGTTCTTTCAATATTAATTTCAGTTGTACCTTCAACAACCTTAACTGGGACTTCAATAGTTGTTTTATTTTTATGGGAATCAGTTACTTCATAAGTTACTTTGTATTCACCAGCTACAGACGCGTTAATATTGTCAGAAGTTTTTTGGATTTTTGTTGTTAAGTCAACATCTTCCATGTCCTTAACAAAAATTCTAAAACGGGCATCATGTTCTAGATCAATAGCAGTTCCAACGGGAACAGTTATTTTAGTAGCACCATAAAAGAATGGTGCATTTTTGGTACTCCAATATTCTTCTTTTGGAACATAATTACTTTTTTCTTTGGTAGTATCTTCAGGTATAGTATTACCAAAAGAGATTGGTATAAACAGATTAAATAATAAAGCAATAATTAAAAATATATTACATATACGTACTAATTTCTTCATAAGCAACCCCCTAATATGTATAAATTGTAATATATGGGGTGATTTTCGTCAAATTTTGCCCTATTTTTTGGGAAAAAAGCTAAAAAAGAAGTTCTTATTCAGAACTTCCATTAAATTTTTCTTCAAGCATTTTAATTGGTTTTGATTTATCTTTCATAATACCAGAAATAGATTCATCATGATGAATAGAATAAATTATTTCAGCTACCTCTTTAGAACAATCACAAACATGTAACCATTTATATTTTAAGTATTCTTCGGGTATATATGATAAGTTAGTAGTATATAAGCCATCAAACTTACCTTCTTTATAATACTCTTCGAATTTTTCAACACCTTTAGTAAATAAAGCATAGGTTACCATGATATAGATTTTTTTAACATTATGTTTTTTTAGTTCATCAATAACATCAAACATACTGCCACCACTAGATATCATATCATCAGAAACAATAGCGGTAAATCCATCGAGTTCGGGATTACCAGAATAATCATGAGATATAACTGGATATTTACCATCAACTAGATGATTATAATCTCTTTGTTTAACAAAGCTTCCGGCTTCACGATGAATATGGTCATAGTTAAAACTATTTAGATAAACATTACGACGACCAGTAGCACCATTATCTGGAGCAACGAAAACTAATTTTTTTAGACTACTTTTAGAAGAATCTTTAATAAAGGCTTCTAAGATGGTATTAGTAGCATAGAAGTTATCAAATTCCATATTACGAATGGCATGTTCTACTCCTTCATCATGAGCATCAAAAGTAATAAAGCTTTTAACGCCATTTAACATATCTAGTTCATGAAGAGACATACCACACATTAAGTTTTCTCTAGTATTACGTCGATGTTGTCTACCATCATAAAGTAATGGCATGATGATATTAATACTTTTAGCATGACGATTACAAGCACCAATACCATCTTTAAGTTGCATCATTATATCATTTGGACTCGTATGATTTACTAAACCACGCATTTTATATTCAATTGAGTAATTACCAACATCAGTTAAGGTAAAGATATCTTTACCACGAACAGTTTCTTTGATTTCAATTTTTAAATGGCCATCATCAAAAAATATTTCATTCATCGGTAATAAGAAAGTATATTTTTCTTTATCTAAGCCATACATTTCAAGAAGGTGATCATTTACTTTAGTGCCTAAATCTTCAGCACTTTTAAATACCATTAATCTTAAATTATCTTTTTCAACTAATTTTTTCATTCCTACTCCTTCATCAATAAAACACTATTTAAATACTAGATAAATCATTAACTCAATTATCACCAAAACCCTTTCCTATTATCATTACACTAAGATTATAACACTCCATTCAAAAAAGTAAACAGGTAATGTTTACTTTTTGATTGTTATTTTTAAACTAGTTAAAATACTTAAAATTTGGTCTTTAATTTCTTGGCTATTATTATTTAAATACTCTTCTAATAAGTCAATTAAAGTATAGATTTTTAGTCTTTCATCTAAATGGTTTATGGTCTTTAAAACCGGATATGATTCTTTAAAATAAGTCATAAGATTGTAGTAATCACTTGGGACAGTTAACATATCGGTTTTAATACTCGCCCACTTCCAAGGATATGTTTGCATACGATAAAATATTTTAAAATCATAATCAATTGGATATGTTCTTACTTGTTCAAAATCAATTAAATATACTTCATCGTTATGATAGATAAAATTATCAAAATGTAAGTCATGATGAATTAAACCAAAGATATTATCTTTGAAGTAAATAGAACATTTATCTAGTAAAGAATTAAGATTGAATAATTCTCCTAAATTAGTTTGATTTAGTAATTTAGTTAGTGTTTCTTTGATTTCTTTAGAAAAAGAAAATGATGGAACAGATATGGAATGAAGGCTTTTGATAATTCTAGTTATCTCATTAATAATATTAACTCTTGCTTCTTCATCTAACTTCGGCCATATTTCATAAATTGTTGGTCCTTCTAGATAAGATATTATTTCATAAATATAAGGAATTATCTTTTTAGAAGAATCAGCGAGATATAGCTTAGGAATATGAGGAATGTTAGGATACTTTTGATAAAAAGTTATTTCACGAGTAAATGATTCTTCATTTTCAGTATCAGTACAGATTTTAACGATATAATCCCCTACTTTATAGATTGTATTAGTAAAACCAGAATTAATATATTGATAATCTTGGTTAGCTAAAAATGAAGTATTGGCAATTATTTTAGTAATTAAAGAATCATAGTTATTTTTAGAAATAATATTTTCAATAGTATTCGTTAAAGGACCAATTAAATCTAAGTAACGATTTATTTCATTGATAGTTTTAGTTACTTCTTTAGTAGCTAAAGATATTTCATCTTCGTCTTTAGTTAGAAGACCTAAACTACGTTTTAAATTATAATTTAACCAGTTAAAACGATTTATTAAGTTACCACAGATAACATCATACCAAGCAATATCTGGTAATGGTCTTTCTTTTAAATAAGTTTTTATAAAAGTAGTAAATTTTTTTTCACTAAAGTTATTGTTTAAGAAACCTGACCAACATAAAGCTACTTCTAAGAGTTCTTGATACGGACAAGAAATGGTAGCTGCTTCAAAATCGATAAGGATAGGTTCATTATCTTGCCACATAACATTTTTAGGATCTAAGTCTTGATGAGATAAAGTATAATCTTTATTGATATTATTAAATCTTTCATTAGCTCGTTGTTGTAAAGAAGGATACTTTAAATAGTTATTTAAATATAATTCTTGATAAGGCATTTTATTAAAGTTAGGATTTTTAACATATGATGACCAGTCATAAATCTCAGTATATTTAGTTATTTTAGGTATTAGGTTTAAATCTTGATAATCCAAGTTATGGATCTCGGCTAAGACAGAAGCGATTTTGGCACAATGCAAAATTGTTATTTCATCATCTTTTAAGACTTTACCATTTATAAAGTTAAAAACCATATAATAATCATCTTCATATTTATTTAAATAATTATTATTTATTTTTAAAGCATTAGAAACACTAATATGATTAAGAGCTAGATAATTAGCGATGGTTTCAGAAGTAACAAAATTAGCATAAGCTTCAGGGCGACTTATAACTTCTCGATTTAAAACTTTAATAGCATAAATATTATTAGAAGTTTCAACTTTATACATTTGATGCATTAAACCACCAGTTAGTTTTGTAATACTTAAGACTTTACCTAAGTTATAATGTGTACAAAAGCCTGCAATATTCATATAATCACTTCCTTTTTATTTCACTGATTATTTTATAATAACTTTCATATCTTTCTTGAGTTATATTTTTATTAATTTCCTGTTTAACTGCACAAGTATTTTCTGGTTCATCATAATGAAGACAATTATCATACTTACATAAATTATTATAAGGAATGAATTCTTTAAAATAATTTTTTATTTCACTAACATTAAAATTTTTTAAGTCTAAACTTCTAATACCTGGGGTATCAATAATACCTGAATTATCTTGCCATAAATAATATTTAGATGAAGTTGTAGTATGACAACCTCGTTTAGTTTTATGACCAATATTATTTGTTTTAACTAAGTTATCTTCGAGTAAATAATTAGTAAGTGATGATTTACCTACACCACTATTACCAACAAAGATACAAGTTTTATTTAAGAGTTTTTCTTTTAAAGTAGTTAAACCTTCATTAGTTTTTGTCGATGTTTTAATTATGTCATAACCTAGTTTTTCATAAAGATTAATAATCTTTTCTTCTTTTTTAGTTACTAAGTCATATTTATTAAAACAGATAATAAATGGTATATGACTATTTTCTAATAAAATGATATAACGATCTATAAATTTAGGATGTAAAGGTGGATCATTTACGGCGACCACAATAATAGCTAGATCAATATTAGTAGCGGTTATTTTATTAGTACCTAAAGAATTTAATTTAGTACCATCAAACTTATCACGACTTAAAATATTTTTTCTTACAATGATATCAGTTATTTCATTATTATTTAGAATTACTTTATCACCTGGATAGATTAATTGATTAATAACATAGGGGTATTTTTTAGATAATGTTACTTCGTAAATCTTATTATCTTTAAAGACATAAGCATTATGATAACTAGTTTCAATTACAAGAGCAGAATCTTTCCTTTCTGGAATAAATTCCAAATTTATATTTTTTTCTTTTCTTTCTTTTTTAATATTTTCATATCTTTTATGATGTGTTATTTTAATCACCTTTCTATTTTTTAAAATTAAAAGAACTTACTTTATAGTAAGTTCCACATAAAAGATAAGATAAATTATTTATTACCTAGTGTGATTAACTTACTATAAAGATTTTTAACAACATTTATATTTTTCATATAATCACACTCCTTTGCTAATTAAATCGTACTATATTATATTTTATTTGTCAATTTCTAACGATGAAAATATTTAATAGCTTTAGGTGATAAAGATAAAGTTGGATTTAAATCGTCTAAACGATTAATATCCATAAATTCATTAAGTAATTCTTCAACAGTATAATTACCATCAAAGATGGATTGAATACGACTTTTAATGTATTCTTTAGTTGAATTACTACCATAGTAATATTCAGCAAATAAGTTATAAGCACGAACATCAGAAACAACATATTTAGAATCAATTAAGGCATCATCTTCAGATTTTACTAATCTTTTTTGGTGATAGTCTTTTAATTCACGAGCTAGGACTTCTATTTCATAAATTCTTCTGGAATCTTCAGTTCTTAATATTTTTTCAGCTTTAGCTAGTAGTTCAGCTATTTGTAGTTCAATAAAGACACTTAAAACTTCTGAATTATAATAAGAAGTGATAGCACCATTTACTGAATCTACTTCAGCATGAGTTATTTCATGAGCATATGAACATGATGTTACTTCAGTTACTAAACTATTTAATTCAATACCAAGAAAAGCAACTTGAGGGATTTGATTATTTGATAACTCAGTTATTAAACTACCATAAAATGTTTCATCACTTACGGTTTTAGGAATGACTGGTAAGGAGAAGGGATTAACATTTTGACGATTAGCTAGTTTTAGGAAACGATTATTAATTATATATTTTAAGTATGGAACATCGTGAACTTGATAAAAGACATCAAAGAAACTTTTAGTATCTGCTAGAGCATCTTCAATATGCATACGATTAATACGATTAATTTGACGATTAACATCAAGATTTCTAATATGAGCAGTAGTAAAGATTAAATCATTACTAGGAACATAAGGTTTTATTTCACTTATATACCCTCTTTTAGCTATTTGTTCAGTTACAGATATTTCTTTCATTTTTAAAACCTCCTAATATGTTTTTGAAATATTTCTTCATTGATACTATTTTCATAAGTAATATTAAAATATGATAGGAATTCTTCAACACCCATATGGTGACTAAAGACTCTTTGAATACCAACCATGACAGTTCTTCTAAAATTAATATCACCAGATAGATATTTATCAAATAAATGATAAGCTTTTAAAGTGCTATGTAAGTATGAAGTACCTTCTAGTAGGACATCTTTGATATCTTCACTTTCTGTATCATAATATTTATCTAATTCATTTACTATTTCTCTTAATTCACGTAAACGATAATAATCATGAGCATGTAATAAATTAGGATTAGGACTTTCTGAGGCTTCAATAAGTTCTAAAAAGATACTTAAGAATTCAATATTGTTGTAATCTTCAATAAGACCGGGAATATGATTTAATTGAGTATGAGTTATTTCATGAGTATAAGCTAAGACTGCTAACTCGGTAAGATCTTTGGATAGTTCAATCCAACGGTATTTTAAATCAGAACAAACTTCAGCACCAGTTTGATATGTTAAAACTTCATGAGAACAGCCATAAAAGATATCAGTATCAGGTATTTTTTTAACTGGTAAAGCAAAGGGATGAATATAACCAGATAATTCAAAACTACAAGTTAAAAGTTTAACCTTTTTTTCATAAGGAACATTATGAAGATCAAAGTATTTTAAAAGGAAATCTTGACTTTCAGCTAAAACAGCTTTTTTAGTCATGGTTTTTACTTCGACTTCTTCTTTTAAGAATGGTTCAATAGATGAAGCAATACTAATTAGTTTTTTAGAAGGACGAGCTATAATTGGTAACTCAGTAAAACCACGACGTTTGATTTGCTCAGCATAACTAGTCATAGATATTCCCCTTTCGCTAAGTGGATATTATAATTATTTATCTTTAATAAGTCAAAAATAAATTGCATATTAAAAGAATAGATATGGTGATCTATTCTTTAGAATTCTGTTATCTTTGAATATGACTTGCAAAAACTGGTTCATCATAATTACTAAAGCTAGCAATTTTAACTAATCTTTTTTGTGATTCTTCTACTAATTCTCTACTTAAATCTTCTTGAGCAATAATTGGGCCGAAAACATTTGCTGTATGATGACCAATTATACTGGCTGTTTCACTACCAAGGAATAAATAATCGCTACTAAAACTACGTGCTTTTAAACTCTCTGGATAACGATCTTTATTTCTTGTAATACTCCATGTATTATCAAATATATAATATTTACCATCTAATAAGATGACATTCCAAACATGACCTTGACCTTTTACACTTCGAACATTTACTCTCATTTCAGGATTGTTTAGTAATAGCATACTGGCGTTAGCTATACCATTACAAACACCGTAATTATGTAATAAAACGTTTTCAGGACTTCCTACGGCAGGAATTGTCACATCTTGACCTTTTGAATCAGTAATATATATTTGATCAGCTTGACTTTTGTTATTTTCTTCAACGAATTGAACATGATTTTGTATATAATTAGATACTAAAATCGTTTTTTCAATATCAGAAAGTCCTTGACATTTTTCAGCTAGTATAGAGATTATTTCACGAATTCTTTTTAAACTTTCTAAAGAAAAATATTCATAATCATTAGAACCAGCTGGTTGTGGTTTATCATAAGTTTTTAACATATATAAAGAAACTTTTTGACTTGGATGTAACTCTTTCATCCATAAAAGATAAGATAATGGGATTTCTAATGTTGTTTTAGTAAATTCAAGTGGATTAATATAGCTACGATCTTTAATTTCATAATCATCTATTAAAGTTAGAATTAATGGTGGACAATCATCAAGATTTTCTTCAATATATTTTAGACATTCAAAACTTGTAGAACCTATTTTATTAAATTTACCTGTTTTTAATAATCTTTTTAAGCTGTCAAAGTTAGCTTTTAAGAATTCTAAATCAGAAATATAAATATATGGTATATTTATAAAGTTTAATTCTTGTTCAGACATTTTTATTAAATCACTAAATATGCAATTAGAAGTATAAGTTCTTCTTCTTGGTGGTAATTCTGGTGCCATTATAATCAATTCCCCCCTTTTTAAACATGATATATAATGTTTACCAATTATATGTTTTCTTCATAGGCTTAATAATATAGCTTTCGTAGTTAAATTGTCAAATTTACCTTATACAAAAAGAAGCAATAATTACTTATTGTTTCTCCTTTTCTTAATTACTTCAATCTTATATTTTCTTAATGTAAATAAGGTTACTCTTTTTCCACAATTAGGACATTTAGCATGATTAATTCCTCTTTTATTAGGTAATGGTAGTTTTAAAGTTGTCTTACACTTAGGACATTTTTTATAGACATAAGTATGACGATCTTTAAAATTACGAATTAAATTATTAAAAGGTTTGGTTATAGTTTTAATAAATTTTAAATACATTTTGTTTTCTTTAACACGAGCACTTTTATTTTTAGATAATAAACGATGTAAGAAGATTAAGAAAATAAGAATAGGTATTAAATCTAAAATAAAAGTATTAGTAAATAAACTAATAATTAAAGTTATTAACCAAATAATTAGTAATAAACGATTTAGTTCATCAACTAAGTTTTTAAAAATATCTTTAAGACTTGGTAATTCACCATTATTAAAAGGCATATATAACCTTCTTTCTATTTAATTTTATGACCATTAGATACTAAATAATCAATATATGAAGTAAAATCAATATTATATGGTGGTTTTTGATACTCATAGATTGATAAAGTTTTAAGTTCTTCTTCATTTAAGAATTGTGATGCATAACTAAGTTGGTTTTGATAAGTATTACTTAATAGTTCTTCAAGGGTATTAAATTCATGAAGACCTTTATTTAAAGCATCAGCATGTTCAAAATGATAGTATTTATTATTTTGTTCGTATACTAAGAAAGTATGAGTTGGTCCTTCATTTGGATATGGTAAACTAAAGATTAAAAAGTATGTTTTAAAGACATAGTTATGTTTAGTAAACCAATCGCGTTCTAGTTCAACTTGATCAAAACAATGACCTAGTTTAGTTTCTAATAACTTTTTTGGTGATGATAAAGTCCAGGACATAATATATTTATCAAATTCTTCACCATTACCGATTATTCTTTTATGATCAGGTGTAACAAAACCATACTCTATTTGATCCATAAATTTAAGGAGTTCTTCGGGTGTTGTTATATCTTCATATTTCATCTTAATCCCCTACTTTATTTTAATTAAACATTCAATGCTAGGATTTAATAATTTTTTAAATTCTTCACCATCATTTAAAGATCCAACTATACTACCATAATGAGTAGGAATAACGGTTTTAGGTTTGATGGTATTTATTAATTCAGCTGCTTCTTTATAATCACAAGTAAATTTACCACCAATTGGAACTAGAGCTATATCACAATTAACAGATTTAGCTTCAGGAGTTACATCAGTATCACCAGCAACATAAATTCTTTCATTATTTAAAGTAATAATATAACCGACATAGTATTTAGATAAGGGATGAAATGGTTTGTTTAAATTATAACTAGGAATTGTTTCGATGGCCAGATTTTCAATTGTATAATTTTCACCAGGATCGATACCAATTAAATTTTGGGGATTTATATGATGAGCTAAAGCATCAGTGGCAATACTATTAGGTACAATAATTAGAGTATTATCTTTTTGAACTTTGTTAATTGAATCATAATCTAAATGATCGTAATGATCATGAGTAATAAAGATAAAATCAGCATCATGATTTTCTTCTTTGATTTTAAAGGGATCAAAATAAATTATTTTATCACCAGATATTTTTATACTACTTTGGGTATTAACAGATATATTATTTTTCATTTTCTCTACTCCATTCTTTTTCATTAATATTATTAATTCTTATATATTCTTTTTTGAATAATTCATCATCATAAATTATTTTATTTAAATCTTTTAAATATTTAGTATATTCGGAATCATTAAAATACATTTTATTGTTAGCATAACCTTCTTTACCAAATTTATTTTGTAAGTGACTTTGGGATTCTTTAATTAGATCTTCTAAGGAAATATCCGGACTATGTTTTAAACGATAAGCATAAGTTCTTTTAAAGGGTTCATCTAATTTGGTATTACGATCAGCTGATGAAACTATCTTACCATAAACTGTACGAGGTTCTGTATCACTAGAAGCCCGATGATCTTCGACGGCTTCAGCCATAATATTTATTTCTTCTTTAGTAAACCAATTAAGTAAGTTTTTATCATTTCTTAAGATTTCAGCTGATAATACTTCATGATTCTTGGCATCAAGGTGATGAGCTATATCATGATAATAAGCTATCGTATAAACCATATTTAAATTGATATCTTTTACTTGTTTAGCAAATAATAAACTACGACGAAGAACATAATTAATGTGATCCATATTATGACCTGAATCATTTTTATTATTTTCAATACTTATATTATCTTCTAAATATTTTAATAATTCTTTATTAAGCATATAATCATCTCTTTTGTATTATAACATAATTTTAAGGGAGAAAAAAAGAAGACCTATATTTCACTAAAAATAAAAGGATCTCCTTCTAATAAATTAACTAATTCTTCATTAGAGTAATTATGTTCTAATTTATAATCTTCAATATCAAAATCATCTAAATCTAAAAGATATGGATTAGTATCAAATAAAATATTTAAATCATTTATACCAAGACTTAATAATTCATTAATTAAATTAACAACATCTTCTTTAGTACGTGATAAATAATTGGGATTACTAATTAAGATATTTTTAATCATTCTTTCATCACATTTAATTAAATATAAAATATCAATGAGAATATTTAATTCAGGTTCTTCTAAGATATTGGCATTTAATTCTAACATACTTTTTAATTCTTCTTCACTTATACCAAGTTCAACTAGCTTTTCCATATGTTTGCTCCTTGTATTTATTATAATCATAAAGTACTATTAGTTCACCTTTAGTAATATGAAAACGTTTTTTAAAGTAAGGTTCATCACTAAATAATAAGTAGTAGTCATCAGGAGTTGGAGTTAGATCTTTACTTTTTAAGAATTCATATCTCGCATAGGTAACACTAACACTTTGCATTAACTGTTTAGGATCGTTAATAATAACTTCTTTTAAGTTAATACTAATTAAATATTTTATTTTATCTTCAATGTTTTGTAAACTAAAACCGAATAAACCGGGGAATATTGTTAACATATTAAGAGCTTGTTCTTTAGTTATATCAAAGTTCATTATATCTTTAATTCTTTTTTGCATACGAGTCTTTTTGTAAGTATAGATAGCTGGATGCATTAGAGTCATTCTTAGAATATCTTTTGGATTAAAACCTAAATTAGTTAATTCATCTATTTTATCTTTTAAAGTATCGCTACTGTAACCAAATAAAGCAGGACTTTTATAAAATAGTTTTAAGGCTTGTTTTTCAGTATAACCGAGTTTCATAGCATCACTTATTTTAGATGATAGAGTTTCTTTAGAATGACCTAATACTGATGGATTTAGTTTTACTATTTTATGAGCTTGGTCTTTGGTATAACCTAGAGTTTCTAAATCAAGTAGAGCTTGCTTCATATTCGGTAAAGCATAAGCAAATAATTTAGAAATATTACGAGTCATTTTTAACATCTCTTTACGGGTATAGCCTAAAGACATTATTTCTTTTTGACGATTAGCAATTGTTTCTTTACTATAACTTAAAATATTTCCATTACCAACTATCATCTTTAAAGCTTCACTTTTGGTATAACCTAAATCTTTTAAATTTAATATTTTATCTTCAATATTCTTTTTAGCTAGACAAAAGACTTCAGAAAAAGAAACAACTAGACGAATGATATCTTGATCTTTAAAACCGAGAGTTTTTAAATCTTTTATTTTTTGTTCAAGATTAGTAACTGCTAAGCCATAAATATGTGGTGAAAATAAAATCATTTTAATGATAGAAGATTTAGGTATTTGTAAGCCTTCTAAAAATAAGTTATTTTCTTTAGCATGTTTTAAGATGGTTTCTTCTTTACTACCCTGTTCTACTAAAGTTTTAATTAAATAATTACTTTGTTCTGCAGTATAACCATAAGATATTAAATATTTTGCTAAGTCAGATTCATTAGCCATGATATCACTACTTTCTTACATATTTTAAGATTTAAGTAAATTATTCAACTTTAGTAAAGTGGGAACGATCAGCACCACATAATGGACATGTAAAGTCATCTGGTAATTCTTCATCAGTTTCTAATATATAACCACATAAGTCACATACATATTTATATTTACCAGTTTGTTTTGGCTCTTCTTC
Organism: uncultured Bacilli bacterium; assembly: GCA_947585595.1. Lineage (GTDB taxonomy): Bacteria > Bacillota_I > Bacilli_A > RF39 > UBA660 > Coprovivens. The sequence continues at coordinate 102,651 of CANPXB010000001.1, read as the reverse complement.
TTTTTCATAAGTCGGAGCTTTTTTAGGAGCTTTACCTTTAATTAATTCATGATAATAACGATAAGTCATTTCTTTTTCATCATTATATTTTTTAGTATCAACAACACGGGCAATAATTATATCATGAGTACTCGCATCAACAATGTTTTCAACTTCACAAACTAAATAACCACATACACCTTCATTAAGAACTTTAATATTATTGACAACATCATAATTAAACTCTTTAAATTTATCAGTATCTTTAGATGAAGTAAAACCAAAAGTCGAAATAATATTAGGATTTATTTTTTCATTTATTATAGCAACAATAAATTTATGAGATTTTTTAATTATCTCACTAGTATAATTTTCTTTATTTAAACTAATAGATACTAATGGTCCTTCACTTGTTACTTGCGTTAAAGTATTTATAACACAGCCAGCATCCACGCCTTCACTATTACTACTTACTAAATATACACCATAACTTATATTTCTTAAAATTTTTGTATCCATAAATACCCTCCATATATTATTAATTATATCATAAAACATTAGGATTTTTTGTCTTTTGTTTTAAGACAAAAAAATAGTTTTGAAGCCTTATTTTTAGCTAAAAAACTATTTTAATGAAAAAGGTCGATTTTGCTTTACTATAGCCTTTTTTTGTACTAAATTAAAGTATGACACATTTGGCAGATGCCTTTCCTTTAAGGGGGATTTTGGTTCACTTTAAAGGCGGTGATTATATGATTAAATTAATAAATAAACTTATTAATCTCATATTTATCCTTTTATTTATAGTAATAATATTATTATTAAAATAAAAAAAAGGCATCTCTCTAAGTAACCTTAGAGCGGATGTCTATCCTTTCGGAAGGACATTTGGCGAATACAAATGTGTCATTTTTTATGACTTTCCTTCTCTATTTTTATTATAGCATATAAGATAATTTTTTAAAACAATTATTTTAGGTATTTAATTGTAAATGTTGTTCCTTTATTTAGTTCTGATTCAACGGAAATATAACCGTTATTTTTTTCGATTATTGTTTTAGCTAATGATAAACCTATACCAATACTATCTTTGTTAGAGTTTTCACCTTTATAAAATCTTTTAAAGATATTTTTTAGATCTTTTTCATTCATGCCTGTTCCATGATCCGTAATGACGATTTTAGTAAATAAATCATTAGTTAAGTAAGAGATATCAATCTTAGAATTTTCATTTGAATGTTCAAGACAATTTTTTAAAATATTAGTTAAAGCTTCGACTTGCCATTTAAAATCACAATTAACTGTTGCTGACTTAGAACCATCGATATTAATTTTAATATTTTTTAAATCGCAGATTGCATCAACATTACTTACAACTTCATCTATGAGTTTTCTTACTTTAACATTTTCATTTTTATAAGTAATGGCATTAGCATCAAATCTAGATAATGTAAGTAATGATTGAATTAGAAAAGTAATATTACTTATTTTATGACGAATACTTAGAAGTAAGTTTTCTTTTTCTTTGGAGGATAAATTATCATTTTCTATTAAATTATCAAGCATTAAATTTATAGATGTTAAAGGGGTTTTAATTTGATGAGATATATCACTTAAGGAATCTTTTAATAATTCTTTATCTTTTTTAGATAGTCTTTCCTTTTCATTTAAAGTAATAGCTGTTTTATATAATTCATTTTTTAATAGTGATAATTCATCTTCTTTATTAGTATCAATATATAAAGTATAGTTTTTGTTATTTATTTCTTTTAAATAATTTAGTAATTGATTGATACTTCTAGCTTTATGATACTGATATATTTTGACGATAAGGATAGTTATAAGAATAAAAATTAATAAAGTGAGAAGATTACTAATAATTAATTTTCTAGTAATACTTTGATTAGCAATACTTATGGCATTATCTTCAAGTTCAATACCATAATCAGGCATAATATTATCTTTACTTAAATCTTTATCATTAAGAGTTTGGATTATTTCTTCTTCTTGAACATTTGGATACTTTTCTTTAACATTATTAATGATATGAGAAATAATAATATTTTCATTGATATTATACTTATGTAATAAATTAACGGTTATTAAAGAGTTTATAACTAAAGTTATAAGTGAAATTAATATTATAATAATTATAGTTTTTTTAAATGTTTTATCTTTCATCTGAATCAATCCTATAACCTATTCCTTTAAGAGTAATTATTATATCAGTTTGTAATTTTTCTCTAATTCTTTTTAAATAGACAGTTACTGTATTATCATTTACATCATTACCTGTCCATTGCCATATACTTTCAATAATATTTTCTCTAGTAATAACTTTATTTAAATTAGTAAATAGTAATAGAAGAATTTTTAACTCTAAATTAGTTAGTTTAATTTCAATATTATTTTTATAAACAGTCATTTTATCAAGATCAAAAGTTATATCTTTTACTTTAATAATATTGTTTTTTTCTTTAGGTAAAACAATTTTATTTAATCTTAGTAATAATTCCTTAGCATGGAATGGTTTAGTAACATAATCATCGGCACCAAGTTCTAAAGATTTAACAATTGTTTCTTCATCATCTTTAGCAGTTAAGAAAATTGTTGGAATACCTACTCTGCTTATTTCTTTTTCATAATAATTTAAACCATTACCATCAGGTAAAGTAATATCTAAAATAAGGGCATCATAATTATTATTTAAATCGATTTCTTTAAGATGAGAAGCAATATCAACTTGGTAATTATTTTCTTTTAAAAATAAAGAAAGATTACTAGATATATCTTGGTCATCTTCAATGATTAATACTTTCATTTTAGACCTCCTCTACTTTATTTTTTATATAAATTTTATGGCTTAAAATTTTATTTTAAAGCTATTATTTTAGCTAAAAAACTAATTTAATTAAAACCACCATTTTTGCTTTACTTTAGGCCAAATTTGTACTAAATTAAAGCATGACACATTTGGCAGATGCCTTTCCTTTAAGGGGGTTTGGAATACCTTCTAAAGGAGGCGGTTTTATGATTAAATTAATAAACAATCTTATTAATATCATATTTCTACTTTTATTTGTAATAATAGTATTATTATTTAAATAAAAAAGGCGTCTGTTATTAGCTTAGCTAATAAACAGATGTCCTTACAATGGAAGGACATTTGGTAAGAACAAATGTGTCATTTTTTATGACTTTCCTTCACTAATTAAATTATATCATAAAGATAAATTATTTTAAATATTTTCCTTACGTATAGTTTCAATAATATTTTGTTTTTTAGTTTTATTTAATGAATATCTCATAATAAGAATTACAATAAGTAAAATAACAATGATAGATATTAAAATTTGTAAATATGGTAGGTGGTATGGAGTTTCTATTTTAGAATAATAATTACCTTCCATATATTTATCATATATTACATAAGATAATAAACATCCAATACTTAGACCAATTATTAAAGCTTTTAGACCAATAAAGATACTCTCTAAACTAATCATTTTATTAAATTCTTTACTACTCATACCAACACTTTTTAAGGTAGCAAATTCTTTTTGACGGGTTTCAATTGAAGTAGTTATTGTATTAAAGACACTAGTTATACTAATTAATAGAACGATACCTATAAAACTATATAAGAAGATATTAATAGTAAGAAGTCTTCCTTTTAATTCTTTTATCTCTTGCTCATAGTTATCTATTCGATAAATAGCACTAGAACCTAAGACAGTACCGATTTCTTTTTCAGTTTTAGATGGGTCTTTTGAATTGATATATATTTCATAATGTTGGTCTTCGGGATAGAGTTTATCAAAGTATTCATCACTTAAAATTAATGCCGAATGATCATAGTCGTCGTCGAATGACAATCCCAATGGGATTGGTTTATTCTTGAGTATCTTATCAGTAATGTAACCTATTTCAATAGGATATGTTATAGATAAATCAGAATCGCCGTATTGACAATTTATTTGTCTTGGATAGATGGTTACTTCATCACCAACTTTATAAGCAAATTGACGAAAATAATGACGTTCTTCTTTTTTCTTGACCATATTATATGATTTGATAACTCTTGAATCAATTAAAATACCTTTATCTTTGATATCTTCATATTTTAAACCAAGTTTTTTAATATAACGTTTATATTCTTCGTTACCTAATTTAATGACTGTCATTGAACTATAATTATAGATGATGTCATTACATTCAAAATCATCATCAATATTACGATATTCTTTTAATTCTTCATCAACCGGAAAATTAATGGCTGTTAAATAATTTTTAACAATACTTGAATACTCTTTAATAGAATCTAAAGCATATACTTCATCAATGTTTTCCATTTCGGGTGTATCAATATATAAGGTCATATTGTAATTAATGTCATAATCACTCAAATTAACTTCATATATAATATTAATAAAATATGAAATGGAAATAAATAAGATAAGACAGATAACTAGAGAAATAATTATTGGACGATATTTTTTTCTGTTTCTTCTGATGTTTTTATAAGAGATGTTACCACCAATACCAAATAGTTTAGTTATGATAGATGGGACTTTTAAACTACTCTTTTTTATTTTTAGATTCTCATTATTACGGATTGCTTCAATTGGATTTAATTTAGAAGCTTTATAAGCACTTCTTAAAGATGATAAGAAAATAGTTATGATACTAAGAATAATGGCTAAGATAACAAAATCGATTGATAATTGAAAAACAATACTAGAATTAAATAATTCGGTTAAGATATTACTAGAAATAGTAAGTAATAAATACGAAAGTAAAAAGCCAGTGATAAGACCTAATGGGATACCAATTAGACATAATAATAAAGCTTCATAATAGATAGAATATCTTATTTGTTTTTTGGTCGCCCCAATACTAGATAACATACCATATTGACGTACTTTTTCGGTTACGGAAATATCAAAACTGTTTTTAATACATAAAATAGAAGTTATGATAATAATAACAGCAATAACAGAACAGACCAACGCTATTGGTTTTAAATCTTCACTTTTTGTCCAATCAGTTTCAATTGTAATTAAATCATTATTATAATAGGGAATGTATTTAACTTCATCAAAGAATTCTTGATAAACCTTTTTAAATGATTTACTCCATTTTATTTCGTAATTATCATTATTGTAAAATATATATTCGTATTTGTCTAAGTCATAATTTATAAGATTAGCGGTTACTTTAGTTTGCTTTTTCAAACCTTGCTTTGTATATCTAACATATAAATTGTAATTACCATTTAAATCTTCAGCATCCATCTTGGTTAGATGAACATAACTATATGGATCATGAATTTTATTACTGACGCCATTATAAAAACCAACTATTTTATATGTATATGATGTGGTATTTGTTACCTTATATTCATCTTCTTCTGTATCAGACCAGCCCAATGAACCACCTACAGTATACAAGGTATTATCTAAATAATCTTTTTCATAGAGGGAACGGTCCACTTGAGTACCTAAATCAAAAGTTATTTCATCACCTATTTTATATTTATGATTATTATATATGGTACCACGGGAATATAAAATAATTTCATGACTATTTTGTGGTAAACGACCACTTACTAATTCTATACCTAAATTATTAAATGAATCCTCAGTTAAAGCTTTGACATTGATATAAAAGTAAGGACCTCCAATATCTGGATTTTCCGCATAACCAAGATTTTTGGTTAAATAAACTTTGTCAATATAACGATTTTCTTCAAAGTATTTTAAATCACTACTAGGGACATTTTCAAAGTAATAATGGAAATCGCCATAATTATTAATTATTTCTTTAGCTATTGTTGCTTTAACACTACTAAAGATATTAGCCACAGAAGTTATTAAGGCGACGGATAGAATAATTCCTAAAATAGTTACTCGAGTTCTCTTTTTATTTAATTTTAGATTTTTAAGAGTAAGTTTATTTAATAAAGACATATTAATCACCTACTCATTATTATTTATAATATGACCATCTTCTAATTTAATAATACGATCAGCAGTAGCAGCTAAGTCTAGATTATGAGTAATCATAATAATAGTTTGATTGTATTTCTTATTTGATAATTTAAGTAGTTCGGCTATTTCTTCGGAAGCTTTGGAATCTAGGTTACCGGTTGGTTCATCGGCTAAGATAATGGCTGGACTAGTAATCATGGCACGACCGATAGATGTTCTTTGTTGTTGACCACCAGATAATTCATTAGGTAGATGTTTACGACGATCTTCTAAACCTAAAGTTTTAAGTAGACTATCTAATACTTCTTTATCTACTTTACGACCATCTAATTCTAAAGGTAAAGTGATATTTTCTTCAACATTTAAGATGGGTATTAAATTATAAAACTGATAGATTAAACCAACTTGTCTTCTTCTAAAAATTGCTAAGGCATCATCATTTAGTTCATAGATATCTTTCCCATCAATAAATACTTTGCCACTGGTTGGACGATCTACGCCACCGATTAAATGTAATAGAGTTGATTTACCACTACCAGAGGCGCCAACTATAGCAACAAACTCACCCTTTTCTACTGTAAAAGACACATTATCTAAAGCAACAACCTTTGTATCTCCTTTACCATATATTTTTGTTAAATTCTCTACTTTTAAAATTTCCATATGTATTCTCCTTTCTTAAAAGTTAGATATTTTCATTACGAATTGTTTCAATAATATTTTGTTTATTTATTTTATTGATTGAATATTTCATAATAGATATTATTAATAGTAAGACCACGATAGTTCCCGTAATAATTGCAAAGTAAGGTAAACTAAAGGTAATGGTTAAATCGTTAGTATATTTAGTGTAGTAATAATAAATAACATAAGATAATATACATCCTAGTGGAAGACCAATTATTAAAGATTTAAAGCCATAGAATAAACTTTCTAATCTTATCATACGATTAAATTCTTTATCCGTCATTCCAATACTTTTTAACATCGCAAATTCTCTTTTACGAAGTTCCATACTTGTAGTTATCGTATTAAAGATATTGGTAATACCGATTAAAGCAATAACGGTGATAAAACCATATAAGAAAATAGCTAGTAAAGTATATAAAGATAGACGTTCACGAATTCCTTCGTTACTATTTATTAATACATAATCGTCTTCGGAAAAATTACTTTTTAATAAATTTTTGATATCACTTTGTAACTTATCTGGATCAGAAGAATTAATATATAAACGATCATATACACCACTATTTTCATCAGTTAATCTGTTATATTGTTCTTCGCTAATTATAAGATGTGGTAAATTAGTTCTTTTTTCGATACCAAAAGGTACTTCGTCAGTTATCTTAGCAATTTTAAATTCATATATATCACTTTCGATTTCTGGATTACAGTTATTGGTTCCTGATTCAAAATATAATTTTATCGTATCTCCTTCTTTATAATCTAAATAAGGAACAATGCTATTGATAACGATTTTCTTTTCTTCATCATAATGTGAATCAATAACATTATTTAAAAGAATAACTTTATCTTTAACTTTATCATAATCGAGATTTAATCTTTTTAGATAATTTTTATATTCCTCATCATTTACTTTAACTAATGTTATACTTTCACTATATACTTTGTTTTCTTCAGTTTCTTCTTTTGGATTATCTGTTTTATAACAGTAAGATGAACCTTTAAAGTTGCCATTTATTTTAGTAAATTCTTTACTATATTTATAATCTTTAATGTACATCGACATTTCATCTGTACGAACATATTGCTCTATATTATCAAGTTTTAAAATACTATCTAAGTATAATTCTTCATTACGATTATGATTTGAATCAAAATAAAAAGCTATATTATAATCAACTAATCCTAATTGCTCATTTACTGTTTTAAATGCTAAGTTCATAAAGTAATACAAAGATATAAAGATAGATAGACAAACAACGATTGAAACTATGGTTGGACGATAGTTTTTCTTGTTCCTTTTTAAGTTTTTATAGGAAATAGTTCCCCCAATGCCAAATAATTTATCAATAAATTTTGGTATTTTAAGTTTTTTAGCTTTTATTTTTAATTCAGAACTATTACGGATTGCTTCAATAGGACTTATTTTAGCGGCTTTATGAGCACTACGCCATGATGATAAGAAAATAGTTGTTAAACCGAGAATAATTGATAAGAAGATTGCTAACCAAGAAATGACATAAATAAATTTAATTGGATATAAATCTTTTAAGAAAATATTAACAAGGACAATTAATATTGATGAGGCGATTAAACCACAGATTATACCTAAAGGTATGGCTATTAAACCAAGGATTAAACCTTCATAATAAATGCTTTTTTTAATTTGTTTTTTAGTAGCACCGATACTTGAAAGCATTCCATACTGTCTTATTTTCTCTGTAAGTGATATATCAAAACTATTTTTAATACAAAAGACTGACGCAACAATAATAATTATACAGACGATTAAACTAGCTATAGCAAGGGCTTGGGTAGTTGGTTCAGCAAAATAATTACTTTCAAGTGTAATAAGATTACTATTATTACCAAAATCATATTTTCTTAATTCATTGTAGGTTTTTGTAAGTTCTACTCTTTCTTCATGTTCCATATCAATTATGTAATTTATATTTTCACATTTTAAATATAAGTCTAAATCAACACCTAAAATATTAGCCACTACTTCATCTCTATTCGCTAAAGATTTAGGGGTTAAGCTTGTATAAATATCAACATTAGAAGAAAAATTATCTTCATCTAAAAGAGTGAAAAATGAATAACCAGGAGATGAGTAATCTTCAATAGCATATGAAGGTCTTTCAATGATACCTACTACTTTATATTTCTTAGTAAAATTCTTTTCAAGATGCTCTTCCCCTGGAAAGTAATAATTATTGATATTTAATTTAATATTATCTCCATTAGATAGACGATCTCCGATATCTAAAGTTAATTCATCCCCTATCTTATAATCGACTTGACCATTGCTTTTTAAGTGCTTAGGTATTACAATTTCAGAATCATTTTCGGGTAGTCTACCATCTATTAGGGTAATTCCTAGATTGGTAAAGGTTTTTTTAGAAAAAGCTCGAAGTAAAATATATGGTTTGTATTCATTTTTACTTTCTTTTAGAGGGGCATAACCAATGTAAGATGTTAAATAAACGTCTTCTAAGGCACGATTTTCCTTAAAATATTTATAATCTGTAGCTGGGACATCATTAAAAACATAATGATAATTACCATATTGTTCAATAGTATAATTAATAATTGAAGCTCGAGCACTAAAAAACATATTAGCAAGAGCTGTAATTAAAGCTACTGAAAGCATAATACCAATGATAGTAACAATTGATCTTTTTTTATTTAATTTAAGATTTTTTATGGTTAGTTTATTTAAAAGATGCATAAAATCTTCCTTTCAAGTATTATTATAAAATATCTAAATGACATTTAAATGACAAAAAAAGAAGTCACTCAGTAACTCCTTCATTTAATTTACTTATGATTGCTACATATTCATCATATATCTCTGTACTATCAAAGCTAATATTATCTTTTTTAATAGACCAATGTTCAACATTAGTTTCTAAAAAAGTTAAAGCTTCATTATATACATCTAAACGACTATTCGTCTTATTATATTTAGCTAATAAGTTTTCTTTTAATTCTTCGTCATTTACTTCATTAGTTAATTCTAAATAAAATTTAATATAATAATTACTTAAATCTTTATTAGTTACATAACTTAGTTTAGTATCTTCTACAGTTAAAGAATTAATAAAGATATTATAATATTCTTCAATTTGAGCTTTGGTATTATTAATGGTATCTTTTGATTTGATTAAACTCTCAGAATCTGGTTTTAAATTATCAACAGATAAATAATTATATTCATTTTCTTCATCTAGTAAAAAAGTAAGATTTTTTAAATTACTATATAAATCTTTATAATATAGTTTAAGACTATCTTCTACTTTACTATATTCCCCTTTAGTAATTACTCTTCTTTCTAAGACAGCATTAGCTTCTTCATTATCTATATTAGTAGGAACAAAAAACTTAGTTATCTCTTTTACTTCAGATCTAATTGCTGCTTCTTTTTTAAAATCAAAAGAGATTTTAAGAGCAACACCAATTATTATTAAAACAAGGATTGTAATAACACCAATTATGATCTTTTTTTTATTCATGGTAATTCTCCTTTATTCGCATTTTAAGTATATCGATATCTATTTTTAAAATCAACCTTACAGCAGCTTTTTTACATTTCTTGACAAAAAATATCTTACATAATAGTCTATGTAAGATATTTGATTAAATTGTATTATCTACTTTACCAACTTGTTTAGCTATTAAAACAAAACGTTTATTTTTATATTTACTATATTTTGAATGATATGTACAAGTTTGAACTACTAAGATACGATCATCAGCAGATACTTCAGTACCAAAATCATACCATGAGTTATTTTTTAGTTGGTTAATATGACTAGCCCATGCAGCATCTGAGTCAAAGTTAATATTCATATATGAGAAATTAGATAATTCATTGGCATCGATATATACTGAGAAGATTTCAAAAGTATATTCAGCTTTTGTTGTAGTTAATTTGATTTCACGATTATTAAGGGCATAATCTTCTTTATAATATTTTTCTAGTTGTTTAAATGGTGGGTTTAAGGTTGGTGAATTATGGCCATAGATTAAAATCTTTTTAGAATCATCAACATTAACACGATAATCTAAGAATGTTGTACCTATAATATCTTTTTTCTTATGAATATCACGATTTAAATAGAAACTATTATTAGTTGTTTGAACAACTGGTTCTTTAGTTATTGTTGTATTAGGAATATTTAAAATAGCAACTAAATCAGTATCAGGATACTCAGCTTTAATATCATAATGAACTTCTGGTTCTGGTTCAGGAGCTGGTTCTTGTACTTCAGGTTCATTAACTATTTCTTTTTTATAATCAGATTTATGGAAGGTTGTAGCTAGTAAAAATAAAGCGAATACTAAAACAACTAAACCCATAATTATTAAAGGTTTCTTTTTTAATTTTAATTTTTTCTTTTTAGGAGTTTCTTTTACTACTTCTTTTTTGTCTAATTTATCAGTTTTGGCAACTTTTTTTTCAGGGGCTTTTTTAACCGCTGGTTTTTCTTTTTCAAGATCTTTCTTAACCATTACGTTCACTCTTCTTTCAATAATATGTTACTTTATTGTATGAAATAAGTCAATAAATTATTTGAAATATTCTTAATTAATAGAGATATATTTTAAGCTAAAATTTAAATCTAAGTTTAAAGCATCATAGATTTTCTCTTTTTGAATTGGATAATAGATACGAACTTTAATTGTTTTAGTTTCACCAGATTTAAGTAAATCATCTTTAGCAATGTTTTTATCATCTAAATAAGTAAGAGAATAGTTTAAAATATTTTGATCATTATTTACTTCTAAATTTATATCATCGACTTTAGCATCAAAAGTACCATTATTAGATACATCTAAAGTAAATTCATAAAATTCTTTTTCTTCTTCTAAATTAACTTGTAAAGAAACAGTATTATCTTTTAAAGAGATAACCCCTTCTTTACTGCCTTTAGTAACTTGTAAATTATTAAAGTTAATATTCCATAGATAATCGGAATTAAATTTTTGTAAACGAATAGTATGAATAAAGTTTATTGATAAAAGACTAAAGATAAATATTATTGTTAAAATAATCATTCCTTCAAGGATATGGATTTGTTTTTTCATAATTATCAACTCTTGGTACTCTATTATACTAAATTATTAGTAATTAGCAAATAAAAAAAGATTTGATTATTCAAATCTCTTAACTTTTAATCTTAAACTAATAATTAGTAGAACACTTAAGCATCCTAAGGCAATTAAAGCAGGAATAATATAGTCATTAGTTGTTGGGTTTTCTTTTTCTTCATTAGGATTTTTTGGATCTTCTACTTCAGTAGGTTTCTCAGGATCTGGTTTAACTGGAGCTGGTAAAGTATCTTCAACATTATTAAATGTTATTGTTGAGTCTTTAGTAATTGTTCCACTAATGGTATTTTTCTTTTCTTCACCAACATAAGTATTATAATTACCTACTTCATTTTGGGTAATGGTATAACTTGAATTAGTTGGGATATCAACAAAGATGATTGTTTCATTACTTTTTAAAGTAATAGTAGTTTCACCATTAGCAGTAAAGACTTGGTAGTTATCTTCGCCATTACCTTTAATATAGCGATGAGCACCACTAATTGAATCAATTTTTATTTTATATGTATATTCAATATTTTTATTATTACTTTGTTTATTAGAAAGAGTTAATGTGACTAAAGAAACAGCTTCACCAAGGTTAGCTTCAATATTTTCATCATCGATATTTAAACCATTAGCTTCTGTTTCATCATCAATTAGTTTTAAATATTCGACACTTTCTAAGCTACGATTTATATAACTATCGGCAATACCAAAGGTTATAGCTAAGAGAAGAACAATTATATAGACAAACTTTCTCTCCATACAAGTCACTACTTTCTACTATTTATATTATATAATTTTTATAAATTAATAGCAATCTTATTTTTAGTATAGACAATTTTTACTTTACTATACAAAAAAAATAGAATATCATGAGATATTCTATTCAGTTCTTAAAGCTACAACTGGATCTTTTTTAGAAGCAATCTTCGCTGGTATAAAGCCAGCAAATACTGTAAGTAAGACACTAACTATAATTAATATTATCGCTCCATCAGTTGGTAATTTAGCAATATTACTAATATTTACCAAATGTTTAATAACGATATTAATTGGAATATTAAGTAATATAGTTACAACTATACCTAAGACACCAGCGGTTAAACCTTCAATAAGGGTTTCAGCATTAAATACTCTAGAGACATCTTTTTTAGATGCTCCAATGGCTCTTAAGATACCAATTTCTTTGGTTCTTTCAATAACAGAAATATAAGTTATAATAGCAATCATAATAGAAGAAACTATTAAACTTATAGCAACGAAAGCTATTAAAACTTTACTTATTACATTAACGATAGTTGATACTGAACTCATCATAACACCAACGATATCAGTATAAGTTATTTGATCTTTTTCTTCTTTACCTTCATTATAATCATCAATTATTTTTACTATTTCTTCTTTGGAATCAAAGTCTTTAGGATATATAGAAATAATATCAGGATCTTCTAAATCAGCAATACCTAATTTAGTTAAGTTTTCTTCATAACTTGAAGTCATATTTTCCGTTATATTTTTAATATATTCCATTTGTTCGGCTTCAGATAGTTTTTGGAAAGCAGCATATTGTTCTTTGGTAAATGAAGTTGGATCAAATTTGTTATTAGTAGTAAATTTTTGACCAGTAAAGATATTTATTTCAGGATTTTTTAGTTGTTCTTTAGTTATTTTTTCTTCATTAATGGTATTAATTAAATGTTCCATTAATTCATGAGTATATCCAACCATACCTGGAGTTCCACTACCAGTTATCGCTTCTTCATTTGGTTTAATAATACCAACTATTTTGATTTCTTCAGCATTTTTTAATTTTTTCTTCATGTAGTTTTCATCAGAAGAACGATCAACCCATAAACCACCTACTTTTTCATAGTAATCAGTATTTAATAATAGTTTAAATGAAGTATTAAGTAATTCTTCAGTTGTATAAGAATGTTTATCAAACTTAACTTCTTTACCAGTTGTCATATTAGTAAATTGTTCTTTTAAATCATCTTGATCTAAGATACCTAAACTATATAAAGTATAATCAGATATTTCATTATTATCATTTACTTGTAAAACTACTTCATTATAGTTTTCTGGCCAGTGACCATCAATTAAGTCATATTGTTGATGAAGTAAATCATCATTATCTATTAGTTCATAGAAGACATCATATGAAGACATATAAGTACTATAAACACTAGACATACCAGATGTTCCCATACCTAATGCATCAAAGACAGTGGTAGGATTTATTTGAACTATCTTATCTGGATCATTTTTATATAAATTCATCGTAACGTTATATGAATAACGAATTGATGTAACATAGTCATTAATATTAGTTTTATCACTTTCTAAGTATTCTTTAAATGATTTTAAGTCGTTGCGATCGACTTCCTCAGATAAAGTAGTAAACATATCACCCATTATATTTAGGGAATGAATTTTATCATCATTATATTCTTGGTGTTCTTGATTACCAGTCATACTTAGAATAAGTGAAGACATATCAACTGATTCTTTTTCAATAGTTAAAGGGTAAGAACTTAAAGTCTCTTCCTCCGTTTTGGTAATATATTCTTGAATACCATGAGATAAAGATAAGATTAAAGCAATACCAATAATACCAATTGAACCAGCAAATGCAGTTAAGATAGTACGACCTTTTTTAGTCATTAAGTTATTTAAACTTAAAGATAAAGCCGTTTTAAAACTCATTTGCGTTTTTTTAGTCTTATTAGTTTTTTCAATTAGAACTTCATCTTGACCATCAAATGGATTAGAGTCATCAATTATTTCACCATCTAATAATTTTACGATTCTAGTTGAGTAATTTAAAGCTAGTTCAGGATTATGCGTAACCATAATAACTAGTTTGTCTTTAGCTATTTCTTTAAGTAAATCTAAAACTTGTAAACTTGTTTCAGAATCTAAAGCCCCGGTTGGTTCATCAGCTAGTAAGATATCAGGATCATTAACTAAAGCACGAGCAATAGCGATTCTTTGCATCTGACCACCAGACATTTGATTTGGTTTTTTATGCATTTGTTTTTCTAAACCAACTTTTTTTAGAACTTCAATACTTCTTCTTCGACGTTCTTCTTTACCTACTCCAGATAAAGTTAAAGCAAGTTCAACGTTTTGTAAAGCGGTTTGATGAGGAATTAAATTATAACTTTGGAAGACAAAACCAACACGATGATTACGATAAGTATCCCAATCACGATCAGTAAAGTCTTTAGTAGAAACATCATTAATGATTAAGTCACCACTAGTATATTCGTCTAAACCACCAACAATATTAAGTAAAGTTGTTTTACCACTACCACTTTGACCTAAAATAGAAACAAATTCACTACGACGAAATTTAATATCGATTTTATTTAAAGCTTTTTGGTTAGTACCAGCTACTTCATATATTTTAGTAATCTTTTTTAATTCTAACATCTAATCACTCTTTCTTTTAATCAGTTACTTCTATATTATAATATAAAACACTTATTTTTTTAACCTTAAATTAGTAAATAAGACAATTATTGGAAATATTTCTAAACGACCAAGTAACATACCAATACTTAAAGTTATTTTAGATAAAGAACTAAAGTTATAAAAATCACTAATATTAAAGCATAAACCAACATTAGCAAAAGTAGCAGCGACAGCATTAATAGTAGTTTCTAGAGAATATCCATCAAAACTAACTATAAACATGATAAGTAAAATTAGTAAGAAGTATAAGAACATAAAAGTACAAGTATTTTTGATGGTATCTTCATCGACTTTTTTATCTTCATAGGTAATCGTATAAACACTATTAGGATGCACTAGTTTTAAGAAGTCTCTTTTTATTGTTTTAAAGACTATAATTAATCTGGTTATTTTGAATCCTCCACAAGTAGATCCCGCACAGGCACTAATTAACATTAAACAGATAAGAATGATACGACTAGTAGTTGGTAAGATATTAATATCACCAATACTAAAGCCAGTACTACTAATAATGGAACTAGTATGAAAGAAAGTATTAGTGAAAGCTTCAAATAAGTTATTAAATAAATGATAACTATTTAGGAATATTATTAAGACAGAACAAATAAAGATAATTAAATAAGTTCTTAATTCTTCACTCTTTAAAGCAGTTTTAATATTCTTCATTAAGATTAAGAAATAAATATTGAAGTTAATACCAAATAAGAACATGAAGATAGCTACAACATACTGATTAAAGATTGGGAATGTAGAAAGACTGGTATTTAAAGGGGCGAAACCACCGGTACCAGCAGTAGAAAAAGAAACTAAAATACTATTAAAGACATCTAAGCCACCAATTAGAAGAAGGATTATTTCAATTAAAGTTAAACTTAGATAAATAAAGTATAAATAGAATAAGGTTTTTTTAAGACTAGGTACTAATTTAGCAACACTCGGACCAGGCATTTCAGCTTTTAAAACATGCATTGATTTATCACTACGCGATAAAGGAATAATCGCCATAACAAAAGCTAAAACTCCCATTCCACCTAAAAAATGAGTAAAACTACGCCAGAATAAAATACTTTTATTTAAAGATTCAACATCACTAAAGATTGTCGCCCCAGTCGTAGTAAGACCAGAGACAGCTTCAAAGAAAGCATTTACAAAAGTAACATGATGCGTAATCATAAAAGGAATAGCACTTAAGATACTAATTATTATCCAAGATAAAGCGACAATAATAAAACCATCTTTAGCATATAAATTCTTTTTAGAAATTTTAAGATTATTTAAAATAAGTCCTAAGAAAAGACTGATAATTAAAGGAATAATAAAACCTTTAATAGTTTCATGATAGACTAATGCAACAAAGATAGGTAGTAATAAAATAAGAGAAAAACCAATTAATACTTTACCAATATATTTTAAAATATTTTTCATAGACTACTCCAAGATATCATTGATATCATTAACTTCACAATTATTACTAGCAATGATAATAATAGTATCATTTAATTTTATTTCATCATTACCACTTGGAAAGATAATATTTTTACCACGCATGATTGTAGCTACTAGAATACCATCTTTTAGTTTTAAGTCTTTTAATTTACTATTTATAGCTGCAAAATCTTTCTTAATTTGAAATTCTAAGATATCAAAGTTATCATCTTCTAATTTATAGATTGATTCAGAATTACTAGATTCACTATTTTGCATAGCTTTAATATATCTTAAGATTTGATTAGAAGCTATTTTGTGAGGAGTTATAACAGTACTTATTTTAGCTTGTTCTACAACACCATCTAAATCGATATGATTAACTTTAGTAATTATTTTAGGAATATTAAGACGAGATGCAAACATGGAATAAACGATATTTTCTTCATCAATACTATTTAAAGAGATAAAGGCATCACTTTTTTCTATACCCTCTTCATATAATAAGTTTTGATCTGAGACATCACCATTTATAATTAAAGCTTTAGGTAAGACTTCACTTAAGAATTTACATCTTTCAGGATCAATTTCAATTAATTTAACATCAATACCCATTTCACCTAAGATACGCGATAAATAAATAGCTGTATTAGAGCCGCCACTAATCATAACTTTTTTAGTCTTACTAGCAATTAAATCAGCATATTTTAAAAATTCATTAATATCTTTAGGAGTACCTGTAATATATAATTTATCTCTTACTTGAATCTTAGTATTACCTTTAGGAATTATTAATTCATCATTTCTTTTAATAGCACAAACAATAATATTAAAATTAAGTTTTTGGGATAAATTATGGATTGTTTGACTAGCTAAGATACTTTTATCTTTAACGATTAAGGAAATCATTTCAATACGGCCTTTAAAGAAAGTAGTTACATCTAAAGCACTAGGTATACTTAAGATACGAGCAATATATTCAGCAGTC
This sequence comes from uncultured Bacilli bacterium, assembly GCA_947585595.1. Classification (GTDB taxonomy): domain Bacteria; phylum Bacillota_I; class Bacilli_A; order RF39; family UBA660; genus Coprovivens. The sequence goes on along the minus strand of CANPXB010000001.1, from coordinate 85,005 downwards.
ATACGTTCTGGATTAATAGACATTGAAAGACCTAGTTCTTCTTTTAAGATATTAATTGAACTAGAATATTCAGGTGTACGAATACGCGCAATTGTCCTTTTAGCTCCTAATTTTTTACCAAGTAAAGAACACATAACATTTTGTTCATCTTTTTCCATAACACTAATTAAGATATCACATTCAGAAACACCAGCTTCTTCTAAGACATTAGAATCTAAACCATTACCAATAATATAATTGACATCTTCATTATTAATAATATCTTGAGTCTTTAAAAAATCATTATCAATTAATGTTACTTCATTTTCTTTAACTAAGTTTTTAGCTAAATACTCACCTAGTTTACCGATACCAACAATTATTATTTTCATATAGATTCACCTAGTCCATTATATCATTTTTTAAATATTTAAACACTATAAATGCTCTATTAGAGAGGGTTTGTGGTATAATACTTGTGAATTGGGGATGTAAATGATGATTGTTACAAGAACAGAAGATGAAATTAATAAATTAAGAGAAGCTGGAAGAATTGTTGGACTTACTCATAAGTATTTACAACAATTTATTAAGCCAGGAATAAGTACTAAAGAGTTAGATCGTTTAGCTAAAGCTTTTATTGAAAGTAAAGGTTGTACTTGTTCTTTTGAAGGATTATATGGTTTTCCAGGTAGTATTTGTATAAGTCTTAATAATGAAGTTGTGCATGGGATTCCTTCTCATCGTAAGTTAAAAGAAGGAGATATTGTAAAATTAGATGTTGGAGCTTGTTATCAAGGTTATCATGGGGATTCAGCATGGAGTTATATTGTTGGTAAACCAAATTGTAAAAAAGATGAAGAATTACTTAAATGGACAGAAGAATCTTTAATGAATGGACTTAAAGCAATTCATGATGGATGTACAACTGGTGATATTGGTCATGCCGTATTTAAAACAGCTCGTAAATATAACTTAGGAGTTGTTAGAGAATTAGTTGGTCATGGAGTTGGAGATAAAGTTCATATGGATCCGGATGTACCTAATTATGGAACAGAAAAGAAAGGACCTACTCTTCATACTGGTAATGTTATTGCCGTTGAACCAATGTTAAATTTAGGAACAGCCGATATTTATATGTTAGATGATAATTGGACAATATGTACAGATGATGATAAGAATAGTGCTCACTTTGAACATACAGTTTTAGTTACCGATGATGGATATGAAATATTAACAAGACGTGATGTTGAATTAGATCCAGAAGACATAGTTAAATAAAAAAGATGTAAATTAAGTTTTACATCTTTTTAAAATTTCATATCTACTTGATTTAAATCGATTTTTTCGTAATCATTAGCTATTTTACTAATGAAGGTTTCAGAAAATCCTGGATTCCAAGTATAATATTTATTATCAAAAATAATTGGATATAATAGACTTTCATTTAAAGTAGCAATTATATCTTCGATATTAGTGCCATGATTAATAAGTTCATGGACAGTTGTTGCTAAATCATTTAATAAAGTAATAGCTTTAGTTAAATCTTCAGTTGTCCATTCAACATTAAATTTCATTTTGATAAAAGTACTAATACTTGATAAAGATAATTTATTTTTTAATAAATCAATTAAATAAATATATATTTCATTTTTTAGTTCAATATATGGAGCTATTTTATTAGAATTTTTAGGTTGTTCTTCATAAAATGGTTTTAGTTTTCTAGTATGGAGTGGATGTCTTAGATGACGTAAGGCGCGTTGTTCAGTATTTCTTACTACTTCAGTAGTGACATTTAATTTTTTTGCTACATCAGTTAAAGTCTTTGCTCCATTGCCATCTAAACCATAACGAAGTTTTAATACTTGACGTTCATTTTCAGGTAAGGTTTTAATGGCTTTAGCGATTTCTTTTTGTAATAAATGGTAGTCAGCGATTTCGGAGAAGTCTTCATCAACAATAATAGAGATTTCATCTTCTAAAGCATCAATATCTTCGTAATCTTCTTCTGTCATTGGCATTTCAAAACGGGGATCATTTGAATAGATACTTATAGATGAAGTTGCTACTTTTTTTTCGTCTTCTTGAAAACTAAGACCAGTCATATCTTTTAAAAATCTTTGAATATTATGTTTAATAGATAAGATAGCATATGAAGCAAAATTACTACCTTTATGATAATCAAAGTTATTGATAGCAATAACTAACCCTTCAATACCATACATTTTAGCATCATCTTTAGGAATATCATATGTACTAAAATAGGTTTGAAGACAATAGTCAATTAAAGGAATATTTTCTTTAACTAGTTGTTCTCTAAGACTATTATATTCACTGTTAAAGTTATTAGAAGATGATAATTCTTCTAATCTTTTAAATTGTTTGGTATAATCTTTATTAATAATTTCTGTGGCCATAAAAAACCCCTCTCTTATAGGGGTTATAATAGCAGTTTTTGATAAATTAAGCAAATATAAGTGACTATTTAAAATTAACTTTTAATAGATTGTTTTCATGATCATAAGTATAATCAGTTACATTACCATTACCATTTAATTCATATGGAACTTTAATTAACTTACATAAAGTTATAACTTCATTATAGCTCCAACCCTTAATATTAGGGATATCATAAGAAGGACTATCAGTTAATAAGAATAATTTTTGACCAGATAATAAAGTTTTACCTGATACTGGATATTGATTAACAATATATTTACCAGTACCTAGTTTAACTATATTTAAATTTAATTTTTTTAGTTTTTCTTCCGTTTTAGTATAATCAGTATTGATATAATTATTAATTGTCACTATTTTACTTTCATCAACTTTTTCAATTGATTTAGAAATATTTTTGTATTTAGCGATTTCTTCAACAATACTAGTTACGGTTTTAGCGAAATCTTTATAGTTACCAGTAAATCTTCTTACTGAGGCATAGATGATGTATTGAGGATCTTCATATGGGAAGACTCCGGCAAATGATCTAACATAGTCATAAGTTCCAGATAGGTATTTACCATCAGGTCCAGCAATTTGAGCAGTACCTGTTTTACCAGCGATAACAATACTATCACTACGATAATTACGGGCATCTGTTAAACCACTATAAACAACATCATGCATTAAAGATAGCATTTTATCAATATTTTCTTTAGAAGCTTTTTGACCTAATTCAGTTAATTGATGTTGGTAAGTTACTTCACCGGTATCACTATTAACTATTTTCTCAACGATATATGGTTGAATTTCAACACCTTCATTAGCTAAGATAGTTAAAGCTTGAAGATTTTGAATTGGGGTGGTAGTAATACCTTGACCAAATGAAGCAGTAGCTAATTCAGTTTTATAAGTAATATCAATGTCCCCTGCTCCTTCATTAGGTAAAGTAATACCAGTTTTACGACCAAAACCTAAGCTAGAATAAAAATTATATAATTTTTCACGACCTAGATTTAAAGCAAGCGTTGTCGCAGCAACATTGGATGAATAAGCAAACCCAGTATCAAAAGTTATATAACCCCATCCACGACCACCATTAAAGTCTTGAATTACCGCGTTATCAACTTGTTTTCTACCAGATTGATACTTAGCACTACCATCATATTTTCCTGCTTCCATTGAAGCTAAGAATGAATATATTTTCATAGTACTACCTGGTTCATATTGATATGATGTTAAAGGATTTAAGTAATCAGTAACATCTAATTTATTTAAGTTAAAACTTGGATTAGAACTAGAAGCTAGAATTGCTCCCGTTTTAGCATCCATAACAGATATGGTTAACCAATCCATTTTATTATTCTTAACTAGTTCCTTAACCCCATTTTCAACATATAATTGAACATTACTATCAATAGTTAGATAGATATCTTCTCCAGATTGGGCTGGTTCTGTTATAGTTGTAACATTTGGTAAGGTATAACCATAAGCATCTTTTTGATAGATAGTATAACCATCTTTACCTTGTAATTCATCATCATAGTAAGCTTCAATACCCATTTTACCAGTTATTGGTGCAGAGGCGTCGTTCGGATCACGGGATGCGAAACCAACAATATATGGTGCGAAAGTACTTAAAGGATAATATCTTTTTGATGTTTCAATAAAATCAATACCTGGTAAATGAAGTGCTTCAATTTGTTTTTTTACTAATGAAGAAATATCACGACCACCGGGTCCTAATTCAACTTGATAAGCATCACGATTAAGTAAGTTTAAAATAGTAGAAGCATCCATATTGATAATTGGAGCGAGTGCTGCAGCAGTAGCTTCTTTATCAACAACATGCTGAGGGTTATCATCATCTTTAGTACGAGTTGGAGATAGATAAGCGATAACTGTGTAAGCATTAACATTTTGAGCTAATATTTCACCATCAACGGAATAAATACTACCCCTTTTAGCTTGTAAAACTTCGGTCTCCGTATTACGATTTTCGACAAAGGCCGTTAAATCAATGCCATCAGTAGTTTTAGCCATCGATACAAAAGATAATTTAATTATAATCGCAAAAAAAGAAAAAACTAACACAACAAAAACTAATTTACTAACATTTATTGTGCTGTTTTTTCTTTTCATAGTCATTAACTCCTTGAACTATTCACTAGTAACAACTTTGATATTATTATTTTCATATGATAAGCCATTTTCAGTAGCAACTACTTGAATCTTATCAAGTGATGCTAATTCACTGATTTCCATTTTTAAGCCATCATTAATACTTTCTTGATCTTTTATTTTACTTTTAGTTTGTTCTAAAGCGATGTTACTTGATGATAGTATAGCTTTAGTATAAACGTTACAAACAGGAATTGCAAGTAATATGAGAATGATTGTCATGTATATTACTCTTTCTCCTTCAAAAAATTTTTTAGACTTAGTTGCTTGTTTTTTGGCTGTTGCCATACTATCAAACCCTTTCTATTATTCTTAGTTTCGCACTTTTACTGCGCGAATTTTCTTTTATTTCATCTTCGCTAGGTAATATTGGCTTTTTATTTATTAATTTTATCTTTGGTTGGTATGCCAAAGGTATTTCAGGTAAACCTTTTACTAGCTCGTTAACTTCACTTTCATTTTTAAATATCTGTTTAATGATACGATCTTCTAGAGAATGGAAGGTTATAACAGATATACGACCATTTTTATTTAGTAAATCAATAGCAGCTGGTAAAGCGGTACTTAGAACAGTTAGCTCACTATTTACTTCGATACGAATTGCTTGGAAGATTTGTCTTTCGGGATGAAATTTATTAAAGTATTTAGCACCGACAGCCGAAGCGATAATATTTACTAATTCTTTAGTTGTCGTAATTTCTTTAGTTAGTCTTTCACTAACTATTTTTTTAGCAATAAACTTAGACATTTTTTCTTCACCGTATAGGAAGAAGATATTACTAAGTTTTTCAATACTATACGTATTAACAATATCTTTAGCAGTTATCGTACTTGATAAGTCCATACGCATATCTAAAGGAGCATCTTCCATAAAGGTAAATCCGCGATGTTTATCATCTATTTGTGGACTAGAAAGTCCTAAGTCAAAGATAATACCATCAACATGATTGATTCCTAACTCCTTTAATTTATCTTTTAAATGAACAAAATTAGAATGGATAATTGTGAAATTATTATTTATCTTAGATAATCTTTCTTTAGCATAAGCAATTGCTTCACTATCTTGATCAAAGCCATATAAGTGACCAGTAGTTAATCTCTTTAGGATTTCACTACTATGACCACCGTATCCTAATGTCGCATCGACATAGATACCATCAGGTTTAATATTTAAACCTTCAAGTGATTCATTTAATAAAACACTATAATGTTTCATCAAAAGCACTTCCTATAAATAAGTTTTCCGCAATATCTTCAATAGTACTTTGATTTTCTAAGAAGAAATTATTCCATCCCTCTTCTGACCATATCTCAAGTCGGTCGTTAGCGCCGATAATTACGCATTCTTTGGTAATATCGGCGTAACTAACCAATGGGGAGGTAATGTTAATTCGACCTTGGCGGTCAAATTCACATTCAGTGGCACCAGAAAAGAAGAATCTGTCGAATGTACGGACGTCTTTCTTGGTAAAAGGTAGAGTTTTTAATTTGGCAACTGTTTTATTCCACTCAGTTTCAGAATATACATATAAGCATTTCTCTAAACCACGAGCAATAATGAACTTATCGCCGAGTTCAGCACGAAATTTGGCAGGAATTATAAGTCGTCCTTTATCATCAATGTTATGATGATATTCGCCCATAAACATCTTAAAATCCCCCACTTTCCTCCACAATGTACCACTGTCTACATTAATAATACTTTAAATTCCCCCACTTGTAAATGTTTTTGAAATTTCTAGAAATTTACTGATGTAAATTTACGTAAAGTAAAAAAGCAAATAAAAAAAGCAGATTGCTCTGCTTCTACATCATTTTTCCTTTAGCACCTTTGGCACCTTTTGTACCATCAAAAGTACTTAAGACATTAGATTCAAAACTTGTTACTTTCTTTTTAGATTGTTTGTATTCTTTAATAGCTCCTTTAATCATTTCATCTAATAAGGCTGGATATTTCTTACCTTTAGGAGTAAAGAAGAAGAATGCTAGTGATCCAGGAATAGTATTTGGTTCATTAACATATACTTTTTTATTCTTATCATCAATTAGGAAGTCAAAACGAGTTACACCACTTAAGTTTAAACTACGATAAGCTTCTTTAGAATATTTATAGACTTGTTCTTCAACTTCTTTATCTAGCTTAGCAGGAATTTTAAAACCACTATTACTAATCTTACCACCTTCAGTATTCTTAGCTCCAGTTTTTTTACTACCACTTTTACCTAGGTATTTATCAGCGAAGGTTAAGAAATCATTATCTGTTAGCATTTCCCCAATTAAGGAACATTCCATTTCTTCATAGTTACCAACAACAGCACAATCAACTTCTTTTAAGTTTGGCACCATTTTTTCAACAATAATTTTTTGATCATACTTAATAGCTTCAGTAATAGCTTCTTTAACTTCACTTTCTTTTTTAGCTACTTCAATACCAACACTACTACCTAAACGGGCTGGTTTAACAATAACAGGATAACCTAAGTTTTTAATTTCTTTTAAGTATTTTTCTTCATCTTCTTGATACTCAGTATCATAAAACCATAGATAATCAACAACTGGAATACCTGATGCAGCCATTACTTGTTTTTGGACAACTTTATCTTGACCAATTGAAGATCCTAACATACTAGAACCAACATATGGAATACCTAAAGTTTCTAAATAACCAGCTAAGGAACCATCTTCAACACCTTTACCATGAACGATGGGAAAAGCAACGTCAATAGTATCAACAATACCTTTAAAGATACCTCTTTTCTTTTGTAAAACATAAGAATTATCTTTTTTAGTTAAAGTTACTTCTTTAGTTACATAACCAATATTATCTAAATCTTTATAAGTACTCATACTTCTTAAGGCATCACCAGTATACCAATTACGGTCTTTACTTATATATATAGGAACTATTTGATATTTAGTAGTATCAATATAATTCATTGCTTGAACAGCAGTTATAATGCTTACTTCATGTTCAACAGTTTCACCACCAAAAATAACACCAACTTTTAACATTTATATCACTCCTTATTTTTCATTAAATGAATCTGGTAAATCATTTTCTAATAATGCATAAGTTTCTTTATCTTTTAATTTCATCATTAAAGGGAACGCATCCATTACATCATTTAAAACATGAATATGTTCTTTAGGGTATTTGCCTTTCATTAAACCTTCATAGATAGGTTTAGTTTTTTCTTCCCCAATTAAGATTACCTCATCAACTTTACTAATACTGATATCTAAACCAAATTCACGATTAACTTCTTCTTCTTTAGCTCCGACTTCAATCATTCCAGGGGTAACTATAATATGTTTACCAGGCATCATACTTAGAACTTCTAGAGCCATTTTACAACCCATAGGATTGGAATTATAAGCATCATCAATTAAATTAATATCATAGTATTTACTCATTGATAAACGATGTTCAACTGGAGCAATTAATTTAACAGCTTTTTGTAAATCAGTAATTTTCATACCTAAGGCTTTACCTAAAGCAATTCCCTCTAAGATATTATAAATATTATTACGTCCTAATAACTTAGTTGTAAATTCATATTCTTTTTTATCATCTTTAAATTTAACTTTAAAACTTGTTCCTTGATAAGTTAATTTAATATCTTTAGCATAACAATCAACATGATGATTATCGATGCCTACCCAGAGTATATCACAATTATTTTTAAGATGATAGTTAAGTTGTTTTTCATCATCACCATTTAAGATACCTATACCATCGCTTGGTAATGATTCAATTAATTCAAACTTTGTATTTAAGATAGCTTCTTCAGAACCAAAGGTTTCTAAATGAGCAACACCAATACGAGTTAAAATACCATATTTAGGTTTAACTAAATCACATAGTTCTTTAATATCACCAGTTTTACAAGCACCCATTTCAGCAATGAAGTAATCATTATATTGATCTAAGAAATTATTAATAGTAATCATTAAACCATATGGTGTATTATAATTTTGTGGGGTTTTATAGACATTATATTTAGCACTTAGGATATCATAAACAACATTCTTAGTACTAGTTTTACCATAACTACCAGTAATACCTATAACATCCATATTAGTCATATGAGCTAGTTTAGATTTAGCTTTTTTTTCAAAGTGTTTACCAACTAAGTGTTCAATAGGACGATTAAGGAAGTTAGCAAGTAATATTACAAAGTAATTAATAAATGATAAGATACCTAAAATAAGATAATAAAGTCCTTGATATTCACTAGTATATACTAGATTAATAATAAGTATAGGAATTAAGTATAATAAAGAGTTAGTAATTATTAATCTTTGAATACGAGGTGTATATTTTAATGGTAATTTAGCTACTTCTTTTCTTCTTTCACGAATAAAGACATAAGTTAAGAATAAACAAATAACAATAAATAAATATGCTGAGATATTATTTAGAGTTTCATTAAAGATGGTTAAAATAAAGATAAAGAATAATAAATTTAAATTAAGAAAGTTATCTTTATAGTTCTTTAAAATCCATTTAATATAACGATAACCACGATTATATCTATTTTGTTGTAACATATGAAGACTTCTAGTACTGATAATATAAATATGAATAAAATAGATAACTAAAGAAAGAATAAATAATAAGTTCATACAATCACTTCCCTATTTAATAAAAGATTTAATAATGGAATTAGTTTGGTTAAGTCGTTCTAAGTAGGCATAATGAGTACAACCATTATAAACCGTTAAACCACTATCAGGAATTAAATTTTCTAATTCATAAGCATCAGATACTGGCACTGCTTCATCTTTATCGCCCCAGATTATAAAAGTAGGACATTTAATTTTTTTAGCAGCTTCAGTTAAATCAGTATTAACATGTTTGACTAAGATATCACGCATTAGAGGTGAAGCATTCTTGTAATCAGTTGAACCAATATGATTTTTCATTTTATTAGCAAGATTACTCATTCCAGGAATTTTCTTTAATTTTTTTAAAATACGCATCTTTAAAGATGGTTTTTTTATTTTAACTTTATAAGGGCTTGATAAAAGAATTAAACGATTAACAGGATATTTAGAAGCATATAATAAGCTTATTTTGCCACCAAAGGAATGACCAATTAAACTAGGTTTTGCAATATTTAAATGCTCAAGTAAGGATTTAAGCATTAGAACATAGTCATCTAGAGTCCAAGCTGTTTCTGGTTCTTCTGAATCACCAAAACCAGGTAGATCTAAAATAACTAAACGATGAGTATCCGTAAATGGTTTAGCAATTGGTTCCATCATGGCAATATTTTGACCCCAACCATGTAAATAAACGATTGGTGATTTGTCTTTGGCACCAAAGTCTTTATAGTTGATTTTTATATTTTTGTATTTAAACATCTAAATCACCTTGTTAATTTCTATGAGAGCAATTGCTCCTTTATACATAATATTTTATCATATCTAAGAAAAGTTGGTATTAATTTGCATTATTTTGACAATTTTTATGACAAGAAAAAAAGCTTATTACTAAGCTCTACTTGAATATTTACCATCAAGAGTTGAAACGATAATCTTTTCACCCTCAGTAATAAATAATGGAACTTTTACGACATAACCATTTTCTAAGACGGCATCTTTTTGGGCATTGTTAGTCGTATTACCTTTAACAGCTTCAGTTGTTTCAGCAACAACATATTCAACCTTTTCAGGTAATGTTACACCAATGATTTCTCCTTGATAGAAATCTATTTGAACTTCCATATTTTCTTTTAAGAATTTCTTTTCTTCGACTAATTTATCTTCAGAAATTTCAATTTGTTCATATGTTTCATTATCCATGAAAACATATCCTGTACCACTATTATATAAGTAAGCCATTTTCTTTTTATCAACATGTGCTTTTTCAACTTTAACACTACTATTAATAGTTTCTTCAATAATAGCGCCAGTTCTTAAGTTACGCATTTTAACTTTCATGAAAGCAGCACCTTTACCAGGTTTAACATGTTGGAAGCTTTGTACTAAATATAGTTTACCATCATAAATGATAGTCATTCCATTTTTAATATCATTAATATTAATTAAGCCGTTCATCTTTTCACCCTCTTAACTATTTCTTTTCTTTATGAACAGTTGATTTATTACACCATTTACAAAATTTTTTGATTTCTAATTTATCTGTTGTATTCTTTTTGTTTTTTTGTGTAACATAGTTTTCATGTTTACATTCAGTACAAACTAGAGTAATATTAGGTCTATTTTCATTTTTTGCCATAGTACTGCCCTCCTTTTTTAATCCGTCCCTATTGTATCATATATTTTTTATTTTTCAAATACTAATTTACTTACTTCTTTAGAAATATAACGATTTACGGGTGCAATATAGCCATCTTCACTATTATTATAAGCAATATTAGGACTCATAACGATAATAGAATATAAGGGATTATCATATGGGGCATACATAGCATAAGTTTGATTAATAGTTGTAATACCTTTACTATATATTACTTCTGAAGTACCGGTTTTACCAGCTGGTTTATATTTTAAATCAGTATAACCACGACCAGTTCCATTATATAATACTTCTTTAAATCCTTCTTTAATACGCGTGAAATTAGAAGATACGGTATTAAGTAATTTAGGTTCATAAGTATAGATAGTTTTATCTTTGTTTCTTACTTCTTTTAAGTAATGGAGCGCATAACGACTACCGGAAGTAGCAACAGTATTAATATAATTTGTAAGTTCTAATGGTGTATAGGTATCATATTGACCAATACTTAAATTAAGAAGAAGATCTGGCGCAATAGTTTGACCTTTTATACCAGTTGATTCATTTTCTAAGTCAATACCGGTACTAGATCCTAAACCAAAAGAAGCAAAGACATTACGATAAGTATTAAAATGTTCTTCTGTTACATTAAGTTTCATATTGTATTTATAAGTATTACCGGTAAGTTTGATAGCGGTCATAAATTGATAATAGTTACTAGAAGTTTTTAAGGCCGTTATATCGTCGATAAGTCCTAATCGTTTAAAAGAACATTTCATTGGTACTTGATATAATTTAACACATGAGTCATTAATCTTTTTACCAATATCAATTAAGTCATTTTGATAACCGACAGTATGAGAAGCAGCTTTGATAACTGAACCGACGGTAAAAGAAGAAGTTAAAATATTAGTGGTAACATCATAATAATCATCTTTAATTTTATTAAGACCAGTACTAGCAATAATTTCCCCAGTATAGGGATCACTTACGATAACATATGAAGTATTATAATATTTAGTATGTTGATAATTAGATGATTTAGCTAAGTACTTTTTGATAATTTCATTTATCTTAAGTTGTAAATCAATATCAATACTTAAGATTAAATCATTACCTTGTTTAGATGAACTAATTAAAGTTAAAGTATTATCATCATTGACTAAGTACTTAGCTTTCTCCCCTTTTAAATATTGATCATACTCTTTTTCTAAGTAACTTAAACCAACTGCATCATTAAGCGAATAACCTAAATTTAAATAATATTCTTTATTTTCTTTGGTTATCGGGCCAACTTTACCATAGATATCATTTAAAGTATCATAAAGATAAATACGTTCAGTAGTATATTCACAAGTAAGACCATTAATATTTTTTTCATTAACTAAAGCACATACTTTATCAGAGACATTACTAGCAATTATTTTACTATCATAGTAATAACCATTATTAAGAAGATAATAAAGATAGATAGTCTGTTTTTCTTCTTTAGAATAATTTAAATATTCATCTAACCTACTTTTCTTTAAGTTTTCGATTTCTAAGGCAGTAAGTTTACGTTTGGCATATAAATCTTGTTCTTCTTTAGTAAGAAGATTATCCGTACTATTATATTTTAAATAGTAATCTTTTTGTTCATCAATTGAAGCTTCTTTGACATCATCTAAAATAGTTAATAAAGTTTTAGCAACGCTTAAAGTATCAATATTATCTAAGTTATGATAGACAATAGTATTAATACCTTTATTATCAACTAAGACTTTACCATTACGATCTAGGATTCTGCCTCTTGGAGCATTAAGACCATAAACAATTTTATTAGTAGCATTTAAATATTTTTCATAGTAATAATCATGTTTATAAAAAGCTAGATAGGAATAACGAATTATGATAATACTTATTAAGATAAAAATAAGTACATAATAAACTTTTTTCATAAAACTCACCTATTATTAGTATTAAAAATTACTTTTTTATCATACAATATTATAGGTGATTAGATGTTTGTTTTAGTTGAAAGATATATAAATAATTTAACTATAAATGATTTAAATAATTTAGCAATTACCAAAGAAATATATTTAAGTCCAGAAGAATTAGAATTTTCTTATGAATTTATAAAGAAGAATTGGCAGAATGTCTTATCTAATCATGGTATTTTTGATGTAGATAAGTATAAAGAGCATTATAGTGAAGAAAACTTTATGAAGATTAAAAAATTAATTAAAGAATATTCAATTAAATATAGTAATTATTTATAGATTATTAAAAAATGATTAGATATTTTTAGGAAAATCTAATCATTTTTATATTTTTATTTTTTTATATTCAGCTCTTAAAAGCTCTTTAGTATTATAGTAAGAATGCGCATTTAAAGAAGTATCTTCTTTAGTATCTTCTTTTTCTAATTTAAATTCAACTACTTTGTCATTATCATACATGACGTAACTAAGGTATTCATTACCATCAGAATTATATGTATAAATAGCATAAATATTTTTATTATCTTTAGTTCCGGCATAGTAAAGATTATTATTATCTACATCATAAGTAAATGTACCATAGTCGTAAGTTTTGACATATCTATTTTGTTCGTCTTTTTGATAATTGTTATTTTTTAGTAAATTAATAGTATTAAGATCTATTACTTCTTGATTATCTGTTTCTTTTTTAGCTAAAGCAGTTAAATTTATTTTGATGTTTTTATTATATTCTTTGTCATCATAACTTTGATATTTAACATTAAGATATAAATTGTTTAAATTATTTAATAAGTCTTTTCTTATTTTAGAATATTCATCTTTATTAAAATCAATTAGTAATGTTGAGTAATTATCGATCGTGATAATATCTTGCTTTTGGTTTTTGTTATTAAAATATAAAGTTAAGATACAATCTGGTTGAAATGGATAGTCAGTGATAGTAAATTCATTTAGGTATAAAATCATTTGATCTTTATTAACAACTAAGTAACTATCTTGAAGTTTATATTCTTTGTCTTCAATATTAAGCGAATAGATTTGATGTTGGTTGTAATTACTAAAGAAATAGATAGCTAGAAAAATAAGAGGAATTAATAAAACAACAATGATAAAAGATAATATTTTAATCTTAAAAGAATTTTTATCTTTCTCTATCTCCTCGAGAATTTTAATATCTAATATTTTTTCAATTCTTTTAATCATTTCATAGTCAGGAATATTTTTACCAGTTTCCCAATTACTTATAGCTTTATCACTAATATTTAATTTAAGAGCTAATTCTTGTTGTGTGATATTTTTATCTTTTCTAGCATTATATATTAAATTGCCTATTTCTTCTCTGTTTTTCATTTTATTACCTCTCATTCATTATTATTTTTTTGTTTTTCTGGCCTTGCGGCATAGAAGTCTGTTGATTTAGTTGAATAAATCAAATCTTCAATATATCTTTTGTAGTTAAATGGGCCATAATCATTTTCGATAAATTCTTTTTCGAATTTATAAGCTCCACAGTCATCCATCCATTTTTGATATTCATAATAATCAATATATTTAACTTCTAATACTTTAGAAACTTTGAAATGATCATCTACTTCAACTTTAGTAGCAACTTTAACAGGGGTTGACTTACTAAAATAATCATAGAAATGGAACATTACTATATTATAATATGTCATAATCGAACCATTTTCTTGATAAAACCTTTCAGGATCTTCAACAATTTCATATAGTTCTTCTAAAGTATATGGACTTTCTTTTATATCTAATGGATTAGTTGTTTCTACTTCTTTTTTATTATCTTCTTTACTGGCTTGATATTTATCTATTCCCCAGATAAGACAAGCACCAATAGCAACACCTATTATTAATGCTAAAATATGGGATATTATTAATGTAATTTTTTTATTAAATTTTATTTTTACCATTGTATTCCTCCTTTCATATTTTAAACATAAAATAATAATTAAAAATTATCAACCTAGACCTACGAGAATGTAAAATTAAAAATTCTAGTTTGACTAGAATTCTAGTTTGAAGAGAAATGGATAAAAAATTATTTAATATTATACTATATTTATTATCACATAAAAATAAAAGATTAGATTTTTTTCAATCTAATCTCTTTAATATGATAATATTTTTTCGACTTCTGAGCCAACAATATTTTTGATTTTAAAACTATATTTATTAGAGTTTTTATTATCTATTTCAATGTTGCTATCAATTATTTGATTATTACTATCATATATAATATATTTATAATTCCTGTTATGACTATATGGTGTTATAACATATGCTTTATATTCGTCAATAATTCCTTCATAATAAATCAAGTTATTGGCAATATCAAATGTAATATTACTATCATTTTCTTTTTTTACATATACATTTTCTTCTTTTTCTTGATAATTAAGATTTTCTAATAAATTGAGTAAATTACTATTAATTTTGATATCATTATTTTTGTCTTTTGGATAAATTATTTTATTGTTACTTCTTATTTCTGTAATATCTAATTTTAAGTTTTCAGATATCTCTTCGTTATTTAAATCAAAATACTTTATATTGATATATAAATTATTAAAATCATCAAGTAGTTCATCATCCTTGAACATAATATATTCGTAATTTTCTTTACTAGTTATTATTGTTTTTGATTGGCCAGTTTGATAATAAATTGTTATTGTATAGTTAGTTTTTATTGGATATTCAGTATTTATAATATTTCCTAAGTTTAAAATATATTCATCTTTATCTACAATTAGATAACCATCTTTTAAAATATATTGATTATCATTAAGTGATACCTTGTATAGACGAAACGAATTATAGTTATTTTTAAAATATAAAGTAAAGAATATTAATAATAGAAATATTACTATTGCAATTAATGAAAGGATTTTTAACTTCTTTTGATTTTTGTATTCTACTGGATTTAATAACTCGATATCTAAAACTTCTTCTATTCTTTTAAGCATTTCATAATCAGGAAGGCTTTTACATGTTTCCCATTTACTAATCGCTTTATCACTTATATTTAATTTAAGAGCTAATTCTTGTTGTGTCCATCCTTTACTTTTTCGTTTTTCTGATATTAATTTGCCAATATATTCCCTGTCTTGCATTTATAACACCGCCTTAATCTAAATGAATATTAGGATTGTTCTTTGCTAACTCTTCCCATTCCTCGTCTGTAGTTTCTTTAAAAAATCCCTCGGCGCTACCATATACCAAACTAATTGCTTCATGTTGGTAATCTAAATCATGAATACAGTCTTCATAGCTTAAGGATATTTTATCTTTAGATTTAATTTTTTCTTCACATTGGCTTTGTTTTTGTTCTTCTAATTGATAAAAATCAGACATTAAGTAGATATAATCTTTATATGGTATTTTTTTAGTTTCAATAATCTTTGTTACTTTACCATCTGCTTCTTCTACTTTGGTAGCAATAAGAAATTCAGTATCTTTACTAAAATAATCGTAAAAATGAGTTATTATGTAATTAAATTCATTATAATGATAATCATTTAATTCATAAAACTTGGTAGGATTTTCAATTATCTCGTTTATTTCATTTAAAGTGTAAGGACTTTCAGATATTTTATTATCTTCGGTCTTTTTAGCTTTAATACTTATGATACTAAACGTTAATGCACTACCTATCGCAAGACCTAATATAAACAAAGCAGTAGCCATAATATAATTTTTATAATTAACTTTTTTTCGTCTCAATGTTAGTTTCCTCCTTTCATATTTTAAAATTAAGATAAAATATTTGATTTGGCAACCTACACTTACGAGAATTATAATTCTACTAAAAAGAGAATTTTATTATTTAAGATTCTTTTTGATTTGTTCGATACGCGCTAGTTCTTCTTTGATACCTTTTTCTTTACCAATATCTGATGGATGATAATATTTTTTATCTTTTAACTCATCAGGTAAACATTGCATGTTAGTTATTTTATTTTCCGTATTGTGTGCATACTGATAGTTAGCACCATAACCTAATTCGCTATCTAGTTTAGTAACGGCATTGCGTAAATCTAAAGGAACTTTAACATCAGCAGTACGTAAGGCATCTTTTTTAACTGTTTCATAAGCGGTATATAATGAATTTGATTTAGGTGAAACACTTAAGTAAACAACAGCTTGGGCAAGATTAACATTACATTCAGGCATGCCATTATAATGAGCAGCTTCATAGGCTGATGTAGCTTGAACTAAAGCACTAGGATTTGCTAAACCAATATCTTCAGAAGCAAAACGGATTAAACGACGAGCAACATATAAAGGATCTTCACCAGCTTCTAACATACGAGCTAAGTAATATAATGCGGCATCAGGATCACTATTACGCATGGATTTATGTAAAGCTGAAATTAAATTATAATGCTCTTCCCCTTTTTTATCATATAGGAATGTTTTCTTATTAACCATTTTAGAAATTAAAGATTTAGTTATTTCTTTTTTATTAGCTTTAGTTGGGGTGATATTTAAAATATTTTCTAAAGTATTTAAAGCGTTTCTAGCGTCCCCATTACTTAAAGTAGCAATAGCAGATAAGGCATCATCTTTAATACTTATTTTGATTTTAGAATTTTCATTTTCTTTATTTATCGCATTAGTTATAACTTTTTTAATATCTTCTTCCGATAAACTATTTAGAACATAGACTTTAGTTCTTGATAGTAAGGCACTATTAACTTCGAAAGATGGATTTTCGGTTGTGGCTCCGATTAAGATAATGTCTCCACTTTCAACATATGGTAAGAAAGCATCTTGTTGGGCTTTATTAAAGCGATGAATTTCATCAACAAAAAGAATAGTTCTTCTACCACTAGCTTTATTAAATTCAGCTTCCGTAATGATTTCTTTGATATCTTTAACACCAGCTGTTACAGCACTAAGTTGTTTAAAGACAGAATTAGTTTTATTAGCAATTATTTTAGCTAAAGTTGTTTTACCAACTCCTGGAGGACCCCAAAAGATCATTGAAGTAACTAAGTCATTTTCAATCATTTCACGTAAGGGTGAATTAGGACCTACTACTTCTTCTTGACCAATAAAGTCATCTAAAGATTGGGGACGCATTTTTTCAGCTAAAGGTTTATAGACATCCATTTCTAATTCACTAAATAAGTTTTCCATAAATATCACCTTTGATTAATGTTATTATATCACAATACATTTGTTTGAGTATATATTAATTAAAAAAGAAGTAAGACTACTTCTTGTAATAAGCTCTAATTTTATTTCTAAAATCTGGATCAAATTCTTGATTACGAATCATTTCAATTTCAAAACGATATGGAGGATAGATTCGCTCTTTATCATCATCATTCTCACCGATATATGGGGTTTCTAATATTTTTGGAATATTAGTTAGTTTGTCATGATAAATTATTTTAATTAAATTATTAAAACCAATATTACCGATACCAATATTTTCATGACGATCTTTATGAGAGCCTAAAACGTTTTTAGAATCATTTATATGAATACAACCTATTTTATCTAAACCAATTTTAGTATCAAATTCATTTAAGAATGAATCAAAATCACTTAAATCATAACCACCATCAAATAAGTGGCAAGTATCTAAACAGACACCAATTTGGTCTTGTTTATGAGTATTTTTAACAAGATATGCTATTTCATCTAAAGTACAACCACATTCGCTCCCCTTACCGGCCATTGTTTCAAGTAAGATTTTACATTTAGTAGTACCATCTAAAATAGTATTTAATGCTTCAACAATGTTATTTAAACCTTCTTCTTTAGAAATATCAACTGCATTACCAGGATGTAAGACCATTTTAGTTATATGCATTTCATCACATCTTTTAAGTTCATTACGAATAAAATTAATGCTAAATTCATATTTGGATAGATCTTTTTTACTACCTAGATTAACAATATATGGCGCATGACAAACAACATTATTAATATCGATATTATTCTTTTGCATAAGACTTAAAGCTTCATCAATATATTTATCTTCAATATCTTTTCTAATGGTATTAGTTGGAGCTCCAGTATAAAACATAAAGGTATTAGCATTATAATTTAAAGCTTCTTTTAAAGAACCAAGTATTTGATCTTTACCAAAAGAAACATGACTACCAATTATTAACATTTAAATCACCCAATTAAAATTATAACAAATTATTATTTATTATTCTATTAATACTTCTATAATAAAGGTATTTTATTTATTACATAATCATCATTTTTTGCTTTAACTAAATACATATTTTGATCATCAAAGGTTATTCTTATTAAATCATCATATCTTTTAATAGCTTGTTTTTGTTCTGGATCATATATAATGACACTACTTAAATAGTTACCTACTCTTTTGATAGTATTAGCATTTTGCGTAAAATATAATTTATTATTTATAGGATATACTTCATCAATTACTGCATTAACATTTTCTAAAACTAAGTTAAAGGTATCGGTAGTAAATGAAAGTTCATATATTTTGTTATCTCCCAAATAATAATTGTCTTGGTTATTACCACTATCTATTCTTTTGATAATTTTAGTTGGGGATGAAATAGTTTTTTCAATAGTTTTAGAAGAAACATTTAATTTAAAGATAGTATTATCTACTTTATAATAAACATAGTCTTCATTACAGGCGATTATTTGAATTTGATTTTCTTCTATATTTTCATTAAATTCATAAATAATTAAATCATTTTTATAAAGTGCTAATTGATTAGTAGAATCAGAAACTTTTAGATAATAAATATCACTTGTTTCATAATTAAAAATGTATTTAGATGAAATTATATTATAATCAAGTGTTGTTTCATTTAATATTTTATCGTTTTTAAGATCATATCTTTTTAAAGTAGTGAAAGTATTATTCTTTAATGAATAATCTGTCATACTTACTTTATCATTTTGATATGTTTTATTTTGAATTGATTCTTCAAACTTTAAACTAGTTAAATCACTATTATCTAAATTGATTTTATAGTTAGTCTTATGACTATGGAAATAAAGTTCATTGTTGTAACCAAACATAAAATGAGTGTTATATAAAGCTTCAGTCTGGAAGAAGATTTTTTTATGACTACCATCTAAATTCATTGAATATATAGTATGAATATTATTGTCATTTTTGTTATCTATAACATAGATATAGATTTTATCATGATAAATAAGATAATAATCATAAGAATCATAGGTGTTGTTTGGTAATACCGGAATTTTTTCTAAGATTTCTTTAAGAGTAAGATTACGAATAGATATTGGTTCATTATGAATAATAAAGATGGCTAAAATAGCGATGACAAAACAAGTTATAATAGGAATAATTAATGAATTTTTTTTCTTAGGCTCTTGAATTTTATTTTCAATATTTTTAGTTGTTGATAGATATAGAGATATTGTAGATAAAATAATGAGTATTATAAGAATGATAATTATTCTATCAATCATTTCATCATATGTATGACTCCAGAAATGATAAAAGATTAATAAACCAGTAATGATATTAGCAATAATAACAAGATACTTTAAGATTTTTAAATTATTATCTTTAAGATTTAAGCTAGATATAAAAGATATTATAATACTTATAGTAATAATAAGGAATGGGATTAATAAAAGATAAAAACTAGTTTCAAAGAAATTAAAATTTAAAAGATTGGATATCATTCCATTAGTTATAACATCTATAGCAATTATAAATACAGATATAGGGATTAAAAATAAGACATAACCTACTTTAGATGAAGGATTATTTTGAAAAATTTTATGATAGATTAAAATAAGAGTTATTATAACGATTATTGGGATTAGAAAAAACATATATACTTCCTCACATTCTTGATTTTAAAAGATTATTAACTGAAAAAAGACAGATTATTCTATCTTTTCACTTAAGCATTTAGTGCTATATTCTTTACCAGTACCACCTTTATCACTACTTGGACTAGTAAATTCTTTACGAACATTATAAGCAAATTTTTCATCACTATATTTAGTAATACCTTTATTAAATTTTAAACTATCTATTTTACTTGATTCATAACCATCAATAACATATTCTTGATTAGTTAACCAAATACTATATAAAAGATTATTATCTTTTTCTTCAATAACAATATAACCATCCCAATTATCATAAGTTTTAGTTGTAAAATCATTATTAACTAAACCTTCTAATGTAATACACATTCCTTTACTTTCACCATCATTACTAGTAACAATATACTCAGTATTATTAAGTAAAGAATAATGATTATAAGCTATTTTAGAAGCTTCAATTAAAGAATTAGCTTCATTTTTTAAATTAAGAGCTTTTTGATTTTGGGTAGCTAAAGAAACAATAAAAATACCACCTGTTACAAATAAGACAATAAGTACAATCATACATAGTATTTCTAATTTAGAAAAAGTAATTTTATCTTTATATTTATCCATATTATCACCATATATTCTATATAATATTTTAATATAAAGAGGTTTAAATTACAATATTATTCTAAGGTTTCGATAATACTACTAACAACTTCAAGATCATTTATAATATTAGAGACTTTATCAGTTAAACGTAAGTTATATTTTTCTTTCATTAGTTTTTTAAACTCAGGATAAAAATCGGGATGACGATTAAGGTCTTTCACAAAAGAAGAATTTTCTTTTAAGTAATTATACATTTTATCTTTTTGTAAGTTTTCTAAAATTATTTTTTCCATTTAATCACCAAAGAATTTAGATAATGGTCTTTCGATATTAGGTTTGATATTAGTATTAATGTTTTCAGTTGTTTTAGTAGCTAGTTCACTAAAGATATCAAGAGCTTTTTGAGCATTTTCAATATGTTTTTGTAAGGAATCAGGATCGAATTTTTCCATGTAATCAGCTATTTTTTTAGTAGTTTTAGGTTTCTTTGTATATTTTTGCCAGATAGTTTCATCTTCACCATATAAGTCATATAATTCATAGAATTTTTGCCAAGTCATTTCGTTATTTTCAACATAATTAGCTAGTTCGGGTTTAGTTTTAACAAAAGCTTTAAAATCTTCTTTAGACATAAAAAATCACCTATTAAATTTTATGTTTAATAAGTGATTATTTGACTATAATTTAAAATCATCAATAAAGTCATCAATAGTTAATTCTTCAGGTTCATCTAGTTTAACTGGTTCTTCTTTCTTTTCTTCTTTTGGGGAAGAATTATCAGTTAATTCTAGTTTTCTTTCAATTAGAACTGCGACTTTAAAGGCATCTTCTAATGGAGTCTTACAAATAGCACTACCTGTAGAATTTAAGTCCATAATTGGTAATTCAGATGATTTAATTTCTTTAAAGTCACCATCAGTCTTAAGACCAATAGTATCATGAATATTAACAGCTAAAGCATTAATTATTTCATAGTTAGTTGATTTAACTTTCTTAATTAACATATTACCTTTTTTAGCACGATTCATTTCATCTAAATCATTAAGTTTTAGACGTTTTGAAGTACTCTTGTTAGTAAATATAGCTAGATATTCATCATTTGGTTCTGGTGATAGACAAGTTACTACTTCATCTTCTTTAACATTAATACCTTTAACACCAGCAGCTTTAGCACCAACAATTGGTATTTCATTAGCATCAATATTTAAGTAACGACCGGTCTTAGTAACAAAGATTGCACGACCGTTATCTTTACATACAGATACTAATTCATCACCATCTTTTAGTTTCATGGCATTAACTGGTTTAGTATAACGACTAACAATTAAATCTTCTAAGTTAGTACGTTTAGTAATACCATTTTTGGTAGTCATAATGATATTAGTTTGTTTATTATCTAAGATCATCGCTGAGATAATTTTTTCTTCAGCACCAATTTGAATTAAGTTACTGATGTGTTTACCTAGTTCTTTCCATTTGGTTTCTACTATTTCATGAACTGGAACATATAAGTAATGACCTAGATTAGTAAACATTAGTAAGGTATCTAAAGTTGTTGTACTATATACACCTCTTAAGAAATCACCTGGTTTTAAAGTAGTTGGTTCACTGGAAGCACTAGTATATGATTTAAGAGGAATACGTTTAACATAACCATCATTAGTAGCAACAACGATAACGTTTTCTTTAGCAATCATATCTTTAGCATCAATTTTTATTTCGACTACTTCATCACGAATTTCGGTACGACGTGGATTAGCAAATTCTTTTTTGATTTCATTAATTTCAATCTTCATCTGACGTTTTAGAATATTTTCATCATTAAGAATGGAATTTAAGAATTCAATCATGCGCTCTAAATCACTTTTTTCACCAAGTAATTGATTTATATCAGTATTTGATAAACGATATAGTTGCATTGTTACGATAGCTGTTGCTTGTTCTTCAGTGAAATCATATTCTTTAACTAAGTTAACAATACAATCAGCTTTATTTTTAGAAGCACGAATTGTTTTAATTACTTCATCTAAAATATCAACAGCTTTTAGTAAACCTTCGACAATATGTAAACGAGCTTTAGCATGATCTAAATCAAAACGAGTACGTCTTAAGATAACATCTTTTTGATGAGCAATAAAGGCATCTAAGATTTCTAAGATACCAACTTGTTTTGGTCTTCTATTAACAATGGCAACCATGTTAAAGTTGTAATTTATTTGTAATTCAGTATTTTTTAGTAAATAGTTTAAAATTAATTCAGCATTTGCTTCTTTTTTAAGTTCGATGATAATCTTAGCCATATGTTCTTTATCAGAAACATCTATAACATCAACGATACCATCAACTTTTTTATCGATTTTAATATCTTCGATTTTTTTACGTAATTGTTCTTTTAGGACATCATATGGTATTTCATGAATAATAATTTGATGAACACCACGGTCTTTTACGATTTCGGTTTTAGCTTTAACAACAACTTTACCACGACCGGTGGAATAAGCTTCAATTAAACCTTCTTTACCTTCAACAACACCACCAGTTGGAAAGTCTGGTCCTTTAATAATATTTAAAATTGTATCTAAACGACAATTAGGATTATCAATACGATGAACTGTCGCATCTATTACTTCTCCTAAGTTATGAGGAGGAATATTAGTAGCATAACCAGCGGAAATACCAGTTGAACCATTTACTAAGAGGTTTGGAAAATTAGCTGGTAAGACAGTTGGTTCTAAGTCTTCATCACTATAGTTTAAAGTCATTTCAACCGCATTACGGTTGATATCTTTAAGCATGGTTTGAGCTAGTTTAGTAAGTCTGGTTTCCGTATAACGATAAGCAGCTGGACCATCACCATCTATTGAACCATTATTACCATGGATATCAATAAATGGCTCACGCATTTTCCAGGCTTGAGACATGTAAATCATTGCCCCATAGATACTTGAGTCACCATGGGGATGGTATTTACCCATGACATCCCCTACTGCTTTAGCACATTTACGATATGGGCGATCAAAGGTATTTTTGTCTTCCCACATTGTATATAAAATACGACGTTGAACGGGTTTTAAACCATCACGAACATCTGGTAAGGCACGATCTTGAATAATGCTTTTAGAATATCTCCCAAAACGATCACCCATAATGTCTTCTAAAGTATAATCATAGATTTTTTCAATAATTGTTTTTTCTTCTTTTGCTTTGGCCATCTTTGATTACCTCCTAAAGTCATCTTCTAATGTGAAATCAACATTTTCATTAATCCACTCTTTACGTGGTTCAACTTTATCACCCATTAAAACAGATACTCTTTTTTCAGCTAGAGCAGCATCTGTAATACTAACTTTAATTAAACTTCTAGTAGCAGGGTTCATAGTTGTTTCATATAATTCATCAGCATCCATTTCACCAAGTCCTTTAAATCTTTGAACTTTGTAAGATTGCTTGATAGTTTTTTTCTTTTCTTCTAGTTCTTCATCAGTAGCAACATATTCTTTATATTTACCATAATCTATAGCATATAATGGTGGATTAGCGATATATAACATACCAGCTTCAATTAACGGACGCATAAAACGATAGAAGAAAGTTAATAAAAGAATTTGAATATGTGCCCCATCATCATCGGCATCGGTCATAATTATTACTTTACCATAGTTAGATTCCGATGGATCAAAATCATTACCAATACCAGCACCGATGGCATAAGTTAAGGTATTTAATTCTTCATTACTATGAATATCGTTACTTGAAGCTTTTTCGCAGTTTAAAACTTTACCTCTTAAAGGTAGAATAGCTTGAGTTTCACGATTACGACCAGTTTTAGCTGAGCCACCGGCAGAATCTCCTTCGACTAGGAATAATTCAGATATTTTAGCATCTTTACCAGTTGCTTTAGCTAGTTTACCACTTAATATTTTATCTTTCTTTTCTTTGCCTTTACCTTGACGAGCAGCTTCACGAGCTTTACGAGCAGCTTCACGGGCAACTTTACTACGAGAGGCTTTTTCAACAATAGTAAGAGCTATTTCACGATTTTCTTCTAAGAAGAATTTCATATTTTCATAAGTTATTTGTTCAGTTACGGTACGAGCTTCTGGGGTACCTAATTTGCCTTTTGTTTGACCTTCAAATTGTAATAAGTTTTCAGGTATTTTAAGGTTAATGACAGCACTTAAGCCTTCTCTAACATCAGATCCTTCAAAAGAAGCATCTTTACCTTTTAAAATGTTATTTTCTTTAGCATAATCATTAAAGGCTTTAGTAATACCAGATTTAAAACCAGTTTCATGAGATCCACCATCACTAGTTTTAACATTATTAACGAAGCTTAAGATATTTTCATTATATCCTTCTTGGTATTGTAAAGCGATATCAACTTCAATACCTTGTTTAATACCATTAAAATTAATTACTTTATGAAGAGTATTTTTACCTTCATTAATATATTCAACGAAGTTAATTAAACCAGCTTCGTAGTGATATTTAACATTACGATTATCTTCTTCATCTTCAACTTCAATAGTTATACCAGAAAGTAAGAAAGCACTTTCTTGCATTCTTTCAGTAATGGTTGTAAAAGAAAAACTAGTTGATTTAAAGATTTCAGGATCTGGTAAGAATGTTACAGTTGTACCTGTACGATTAGTTGTACCAATCTTTTTTAGAGGTTCTTTAACATGACCACCATTTTCAAATGTTATACTATGGATATTGCCATCACGATATATGACAACTTTCATCCATTTAGATAAGGCATTAACGACAGAGGCACCAACACCATGTAAGCCACCTGATACTTTATAACTACCCTCTTCAAACTTACCACCAGCATGAAGAATAGTATAAATTACTTCAGGAGTTGAACGACCACTTTCATGCATACCAGTTGGTACACCACGACCATGATCTTCAACAGTAATAGAGCCATCTTTATTAATCGTTATTTTAATATAATCACCATAACCATTAATACTTTCATCGATAGCATTATCAACAATTTCCCATACTAAATGATGAAGACCTCTTTTATCAGTTGAACCAATATACATACCTGGTCTTTTACGAACGGCATCTAAGCCTTCAAGGATTTTTATTGACTTTGCATCATATTCATTGTTTTTTACTGTTGCCATATAATTCACCATAGTTAGTATATCATAAATGACAAGCAAAAAAAAAGAGTTTTGACAGTTTAAAATGTCAAATAACTCCCATATATTCGGACTTTTTTAAAACTCATCGTCATCGATAAAATGAAGTTTATCATCTTCAATTTTTTCTTCAACTGGTTCTTTTTTACTTTTAAATATTTCTTTTTTATCAACGTCACGAGTTATAATTTTTTCTTCCTCTTTAACTTCTTCTTTTTCTTCTTTAGGTGTAACCTTCTCTTTTTCT
This sequence comes from uncultured Bacilli bacterium, assembly GCA_947585595.1. Taxonomy (GTDB): domain Bacteria; phylum Bacillota_I; class Bacilli_A; order RF39; family UBA660; genus Coprovivens. Next base: position 58,350 of record CANPXB010000001.1, on the reverse strand, counting down.
TTAGTTGGAACACTAACTTCCTCTTCTGTAACTGGGGTTATAACAGCTGTATCTTCGATAACATTAATATCTAAAATCTTAACTGGTTTAGTTGATTCACTTAAGGTACTATGAGCAGTTGTTCTAACTTCAACATCTTGATCTTTTTGAATTTCTTCTTCAAAACTTTTTTTAAAATCTTCAAGATTCTTAGTTAAAACTGGAGTTTCAAAAGTAACATCTTCTTTTTCAATAGGTTCTTTAACGCCTTCTTCAAAAGTAATGTCTTTAACCTCTTCTTCTTTTAATTTCTTAGGCTTTTTAGATTTAGCTGCATCTTTAAGTCCTAAAATTAAAACAATAATAAATAAAATAACTAAGACAACAATAGCTATAATTAGAATTGTTACAAAGTTATCATTTTCATATAATTTATCAATAATACTAAGTAAATTCATATGCCACCTCTTATTATTCTATGCATATTAAGAATAACATAAATATACCTATTTTGACAATAAGTTTAAGAAAAAAACAACTTAATTTTAAGTTGTTATTTGTAACGATTCATTTGTTGCATTATTTGGCGGACTTGTTTTTGACTAGGTTTTCGACCCATTCCACTCATCATCGCTTCAATCATTTTTTCATTAATTGGAGGATTTTGTTCAATTTGTTTTTTAAAGAAATATCTGGCAACAAAGAAACCAATTATTAAACCGATAATAAGACCGGCTCCGACTTGTAATATATCTGCAAGCATTTATATCACTCCTTTGTATGTTTATTTTACTAAATATTTAATTATTTAACAATACTTATTGAATTTGTTCTAACCAAAAGTAATCTTTGTTAATAAAGTCACAGACAAAGAGACGATCTTTTTTAGAAAGGACTTTTAAAAAAGTTGGAACTTCTTTAGTTGATTTAAGATAAAGATATGATTTATTTATTATTAATTTGGTTTTTTCTTTGGTAAAATAATCATATATCATATGGGTATAGTTCATTTTAGTATAATTATCTTTATTTTTATAACGTTCATATAAGTTATAATCTAAATTATCTTTATTAAAGTAATCTCTTATCTGACTAAAGAAGTTATATGCTACTTTTATTTGATCATTATTTAAATAATAGATACTTTCTAAAGTTTTATATAAATTATAAGGACAAGATTTAGTTAAATTACAATATGGTTCTTTAATTTTAAAAACATAGTATGTACGCATTAAAAATCACCAATAAGAAGATAACGCTTATTGGTGGTTTATTTTGTCGAAATTAATTAATTTTTAATATTTTCTTCTATTTTATGAAGGATGGTAACGTAATCGAATCCGACTTTCTTTAAGACATCGTCTTTTTTTCCACTATAACCAAAGGTATCAATACCAATAGCACAATCAGGAGATGCAAAACGATACCAAGGTAAGGTTGAACTAGCTTCGACAGTAAAGACTTTAGCATTTGGAGGAATTATGGAATTTTGATATTCTTTACTTTGGTTTAAGAATAAGTCAACTGATGGCATCGATACTAAACGGGTATCGATACCTTTACTTCTTAGTTCTTCAGATATTAAGTATGTGGTTGTTAAATCAATACCCGTACTAACTAAGACAGCATCTAGTCTTTGGGTTTCTTTACGAATTATGTAAGCACCTTTTTTTACTGATTCACCATCTGTACCATCTAGGATATGGGCTTCTTCTTTAGAGAGAACTAAAGCAACTGGTTTTTTATTTTCTAAGATATAATCCCAACAACCAATAACTTCATTGATATCCGCAGGACGGAAGACTGTTAAGTTAGGAGTTGTTCTTAACATAGCTAGTTGTTCAATTGGTTCATGAGTTGGACCGTCTTGACCGATTGTTACAGAGTCATGAGTAAAGATATAGGTAACAGGAAGATTCATTAAAGCACTCATACGAAGAGCTGGTTTTAAGTAATCAGAGAAAACTAAGAAAGTTGAACCAAAGACACGGAAACCAGATAAAGCAAGACCATTTAAGATAGCTCCCATAGCATGTTCACGAACACCAAAGTTAATGTTACGGCCCATATTATCTTTTTTACTGAAATCTACTTCTTTTAAAAGACCAGTATGACAAGATGTAGCTAAGTCAGCACTACCACCTAAGAATAATTTATTACGGTCACTAATTATATTCATCATTTTAGAGTTAGATTCACGTAATTCTTCACTATAGTTATTTTGAATTTTAAAGTTACTACTACTAAATGGAATATTAACTTCACCGGTTTCGATGAAATCAAGTAATTTTTTTAAGTTTTCATTAGGGTTACTATTTTTGATACTAGTAAAATAACTTTGCCAATTTTTATAATTAAGTTCTGTACGAGCTTTAATTGATTCACGAACATATTTAACGGCATTTTCAGTTATTTCCATAGTATTAGTTGAAATATTATATTTTTTACGAATATTAATCATATCATCTTTATTTAAAGGTTTACCATGAACTAGGTTTTTACCTTCATAGTAAGATCCACGACCAATAACTGTTTTAATTTCAATTAAGGTTGGTTTTTTATTTACTTTAGCACGAGTAATAGCTTTATCTATTTCACGAACATCATTACCTTCAGGAACAAAGTCGACTTCCCAACCAAGCGTGATGAATTTTTGAATAATATTTTCAGTATTAGCTTTTTTTAACTCACCATCTAAAGTAATATCATTAGAATCGTATAGGACAATTAAGTTATCTAGACCTAAAGTTCCAGCTAAGGAAGCAGCTTCATTAGCAACACCTTCCATTAAATCACCATCACCTACTAAAGCATAGACATAGTAATTAATTAGCTTTTGTTTAGGAATTTCTTCTTCAAGTAAAGTTTGAAGATATTTTTCAGCAATGGCCATACCTACGGCATTAGCAAAGCCTTGTCCTAATGGACCAGTTGAAGTTTCAACCCCAGGTGTTATACCATATTCTGGATGACCTGGCGTTTTAGAATCTATTTTACGGAAATCAACTAAGTCATCAATTGAAATATCATAACCAGCCATAAAAAGCATGGCATATAATAAAGCAGATCCATGGCCAGCACTCATAACAAAGCGATCACGATTCGGCCATTTAGGATCTCCAGGATGAATATTTAAATTATCGACATAGGCTGAGAAAATAATCGGTGCAGCACCTAGACAAATACCAGGGTGACCGCTTTTGGCATAGGATATCATATCGATACTTAGGATTCTTAAGCTATTTAATGAATGAGTTGAATCAGGGTTCATAACATCACTCTCCTATTCTTAATTATACCAATATTTTTTTATTAGTAAATAGAAAAAGAAGAAGTATCTTACTTCTCCTTTAAGTGCTTCATAGCAACTGCATAAAGTTTTTCCATGGCTTTATCATTTGTGTTAGAAGCCATGTTTTTTTGCATATCTTCAATTAATTTTGGATTATCAGAAATACGTTGCATATATTTATTAAACATAAATGAAGTTCTAAAACGTTTACCATAACCATGTTTTTCAAAGTATTTAATATTACCTACTTCTTGACCACCACTACAGTTAATCATAATAACAGGTTTTTTAAAATATAAGCTTTCTGTAGTTTGTGCTCCACCTGGTTTAGAAACAACAAAGTCACATATTTGTAATAGTTCAGGTACATTGTTAACAAAACCTAATGTTTTCATATTTTTAATATTATATTCTTTAATCCACTTATCGACTTTATCTTTAGCAGCTTGATTTTTACCAGCAACATAAATAAAATCGATATTTAAATTACTTTTTATTATTTTACGAATATATGGTAGTGAATGGGTTCCACCATTACCGCCACCACCAAAGAATAAACAGATAGGACGAGTTCCATCAAAGCCATATTTTTCGGTGGCTTTAATAACATCAAAATCGACACTAGTAGTTGGATGAATTGGAATACCATATGGTTTAATAATACTTCTTTTAACACCTTTTTTAACTAAGTAGTTAACTTCGTCTTTATCACCAACAAAGATAGCTTGTTCATTTTTATAACCTCTTAACCATAAACTATGAGCTTCATAATCAGTAACTACGGTAATAAGTTTAGAATTAATAACACCTTTACGATTATAGTATTCAATTAAACTACTACCAAAGAAATGGGTAGATATAGTCATATCAGGATTAAAATCACTAATTATTTTTTTCATCCTTTTATTTTTAAATAAGCTCATACTGGTATGGTTAGCTAGAGCAGCACTTATTTTAGTATCAAAGATATCATAGATGAATGACCAACCAAGGGGGAATTTTAATAAAAAGAAATCAGTTACTTTTTGACTCATACGACCTAAGATAGGTGTTGAGTATTTTAATAAATCTATCGCAAGAATTTCAAGTTCAGGATCTTGCTTTTTAAAATAACTTTGAATGTATTCAGCGATAGCACGATGTCCATTACCATACATTGCATAAGTTAATAAAATTCTTTTTTTCATATTATAACCTCTTATGTTGATTATACACTATATTATTTTTTTTTAAAATAGAAAAAATATCAGATACCTGATATTAATTTCCTAATGAAGCAACATTGGTTGTTCTGCTATTAATAACCTCCATTCGAGCATCAACAGCAATAACACCAAGAATGATGATTAAGTATAGAACTATAACTCCTGCCACATTCTTAATTGTTTCACTATTTTTCATTTTCCTCACTCCTTTTACCATCTTTATCATATTACATACGCTTGTTTGTGTCAATAGATATTTAAAACATTTGTTTGTATTTTGACATTTTTATTTGACAAGTCGTTTTTATGATGGAAAAAAGTTGAAAAATAAACATTTGTTTGACTTCTCTGCTTGGTTATGTTATGATGTTATTGGAGGTTGAATATGGAAAAGAATATTACTAAAAGACAAGAAGATGTTCTTAACTATATAAAGAAATACGTTGTTGATCATGGATATCCACCTTCAACGAGAGAGATTGGAGCGGCTTTAGGTTTATCTTCTCCTGCGACTGTTCACTCACATTTAAAGAAGTTAGAAGATGCGGGATGTATTCGTAAAGCTAATTCGAAATTTAGAACAATTGAAATTGTTGGGGAGAATGAATACGCAAAGAAGAATGAAGATTTAGTTAAAGTACCTTTACTTGGTAAAGTAGCTTGTGGTAATCCAATTGAAGCTATTGAAAACCCTGATGAATGGTTTACCCTACCAGCTAATTTAATTCCTCCTAAAGAAACGATTTTTACTTTAGAAGCTAATGGTGAATCAATGATTAATAAAGGTATTTATGATGGGGATATTATCATTGTCCAAAGACAAGGTGTTGCTCGTAATGGGGAGATAGTTGTAGCTATGACATCAGATGGTGAAGTAACATTAAAGACTTTTTATAAAGAGAAAGATCATATTAGATTACAACCAGAAAATGATACAATGAGCCCTATTATTTTAGATAGTTGTACAATCTTAGGTAAAGCTATCGGTTTATATCGTAATATTTAAAACAAATAAAAAGTTCATATAATGATATGAATTTTTTTTATTTAAAGAATATTGCGTAAATAAGAATGGCAACGAAGATAAGTAAACATATAACGCCATTTACTTTTTCATAGGTTTTAGATCGACCATCAATACCTAAGGCCATCGTTATTAGGATACCACCGACTAAGCCACCTATATGACAGAAGTTATCTACACCACTAATCATACTACCTATTATTAAGTTAATAACAATAACGGGTATTATTTGTCTTTTTAAGGCATCTCCTAAGTAAGTACGATAGTGATAACCAAAATATAGTAAAGCTCCAGCTAAACCAAAGATAGCACCTGAAGCACCAACAGCAATAATATTAGTATCCATAGTGGCAACAGATAATAAACTACCACATAGACCACTTACTAAGTAAATAATAATTAGTTTAGTTTTACCAAGGAAGGTTTCAATTTGACGACCTAAGACATTTAGAGAATACATATTAACTAATAAGTGGATTATTGAAGCATGTAAGAACATGGAAGTAAATAAACGCCATATTTCACCACTTTGAACTAATCGAACATTATCGCCACCCATCTGACCTAAGATATTAGCAACATAATGGTTATCATCACCAGCAATAAATGCTTGACCACCTTTTAAACAAGTAAGACCAAACATAATAACACAAGCAAGGATTAAGAGATAAGTAACAACAATTTTTTTAGGACGGAAAGTTCTTTCATATAACATATTATCTTTTTCCGTTTTTTGATTTATATCCTTTGTAACATTCAAAATTAATTCAACTCCATTTGTATCTTTTAAAAGTTTTTCATTAATATTAGGAAAAGCTTCTAAAATACCTTCATTTGTAATATTTAAATCACTACCAACTAAAGAAACAGGTTTAATATTCTTAGTTTCTTCTAGTTTTAAATCTTCATTAACATCTAATAAAATATTTAAAGTATTAACATTAAATGATAAGGTTTTCTTCTTAATCTGACGGACAATACTTTCAATTTTATAATTGTCATATTCAAGTTGTTCTTTATTAAAAATATTATTAGAATTGATACGAACGATACGATAAGGTCCATCAGTATTTTCTAACCATATTTCATCTTTAACACCATTAACAACGATAGGATTATAATTTCCCTCGGTGATAAAATAATGGACTAACTTCATGATTACTTCATCTTTTGTATTCATTACAATTGTACTCATAAAATTCCTCCTATCTATAATTTTATTATAAATTTAATTACTCGTAAAGATTAATTAATATGATAGCTGTTAAGTAAAATATTTGCAAGATATTTCATTCATAGTTTTACGTCTTTTTAATATGATTAACTATGAGGTGAAGATCATGCTTGTAATCTTAGTTGGTTTATATGTCGTTGTTTTACTTTTATTATCTTTTTTATTTTGTCATATTATCTATGAGAAAAAGATGAAGAATGATTTGTTTTTCTTTGTCTTATCGAATTTTATCTTATCTTTTTCTTTTTTAATCTTTTTCTTCTATTATAAAGATTATTTATTTAGTTTAGTTAATATATTCTTTTTACTTGTAAATACAATATTTTTAAGTTTTGAAATAAGAATGACTTATGATAAGTATAAGTTGTTTTCAATGCCCTACTTAATATATATTGTCTTTATTTTTTATCTTATTTTTGATTTGTTTCTAATGAATCTATAAAGTTTTGAAAATATTCTGGTAAAGGACATTCGAAATGAAGATGTTCTTTAGTAATAGGATGAATAAAGTCAATTTTAGCTGAATGAAGAAATTGGCCGAACTCAGTAGCACTCTTAGTATTATATACAGGATCATTATAGATGGGATAACCAATATATTGCATATGAACTCTGATTTGATGAGTACGACCAGTTTTTAAGACTAAACTAACTAAAGTATAGCCTTTATATCTTTTTAAGACTTTTAAGTAAGTAATGGCTGGTTTGGAGTTTTCAGCAACAACAGCCATTTTTTTACGGTCTTTAGGATCTCTGCCAATTGGGGCATCAATCGTTGCTGAGTCATGAGGAAATTCACCACATATTAAAGCAATATACTCTCTTTTAATATTTTCATGATCTTTAAAATAATCCGTTAAGATAGCATGAGTTTTATTATTCTTAGCAACAACTAATAAACCAGAAGTATCTTTATCTATACGATGAACGATACCTGGTCTTTCTTCACCGTTTATATCACTTAGATTATCAGTATAATACATAAGACCATTAACTAAAGTATGATCATAATTACCACTACCAGGATGAACAACTAAACCACTTGGTTTATTAATAATCATTAAGTCATCATCTTCATAGACGATATCTAAGTCCATCTTAGTTGGAGTAATATCAACTTCTTTAACGTAATCGTCAGGTATTATTATTTCATCATTTTCTTTAACTTTATAAGAAGCTTTTTCTGGTTTTTCATTAACTAATATAACTTTACTATCAAGCATTTTAGCAATTAAAGAACGAGTATATTCAGTTTTACTTGCTAGATACTTGTCTAGTCTTTCGTTTGTTTTTTCTAGAACTGTTATCTTCATTTACATCTTCCCCTTTAAAGACAGCATAAATAAGTAGGATAATTCCTATAACAATAGCTATGTCAGCAATATTAAATACGGGATAATCATATTTAAAAAGATAAAAATCAAGGAAGTCTCTAACATAACCATAGATAAGACGGTCAATTAAATTACCAGCTAAACCACCAATTAATAAACCAAAAGCAAGATTATTACGTTTATTGGTTTTAAAGCAAAAAATAAAGTGATAAATTAAGATGATAGCAAGTAAAGTACCAATAATTATTAAGACTTTATAATCTTTAAAAATACCCCAAGCAGCACCATAATTATGACATAAGGTGAGATAAAAAAAATGAGGTATTACTTTTAAACTAGTATTTAATTTTAAATATATTGAAGCAATTATTTTACTTATTTGATCTAGTGCTAAAATGATAGTTGCAATAATTAAGATTTTCTTATTCATTTCGGCCACCTCGGTAAACATTATATCATAGATTAACTAAAATTACATCTTCCCCTATCTTAGATATATTATCAAATGAAACTTTAGTATCTTCGGAGGAAATAACAAATTTACGGAAGTTTTTCTTTTCTTCAATAATTAAATTAATAATTCGACCTTGACTATTTATTTCAGCATCGATGATTCGCCCTATTTTACGACCATCTTTAACACTGATAATATCTTTACTTTGTAAATCAGATAAATACATATAACCACCTTATTAATTATATGTATCTTTTTATTTCACTAGTCTTTTTATATTTTCTAAAGCCGTCTTTTCAATGCGTGATACTTGGGCTTGGGAAATATGCAGTTCTTCACTTAATTCAGTTTGGGTTTTACCAATTATATAACGATTATAGATGACTTTACGTTCACGACTCTTTAGTTTACTTACGGCTTTTCTAAGTAAAAGTAAGGTTTCACGATCATATTCAGGTTTAGGATTAGATATTTGATCTAAAAGATAGATGGTATCTCCCCCATCATTATAGATAGGTGTATGAATACTAATTGGTTCTTTTAAACTAGTTAAAGCATAAGATATAAAGTATTCTTCAATACCTAGTTCTTTAGATATCTGTTCATTAGTTGGTTCGATTCCATAGGTATTATAGTATTTTTCTTTATAAGCTAAGATTTTGTAAGCTATATCTTTAGTACTACGACTTACTCTAATGGGTGTTTCATCACGGAAGGCTCTTAAGATTTCACCTTTTATTAAGAAGACTGCATAAGTACTAAAACAGACATTTAAACTTAGATCAAAGTTATCAATAGCTTTAATTAAACCAATACAACCAATTTGAAACATATCATTAATATTATTGGCATTAGTTTTAAAACGTTTTAAGATACTTAGAACTAATTTTAAATTACCTTCTACTAATTTATCTTTAGCTTCTTTACTACCATTTTTCATTTCAATAAATAAACGATTCATTTCATCATTACTTAAAGTTTTTAAAGTACTAGTATTAAGATTAGGGATTTCAACTTTTTTAGAATACATATAAAAACTCCTTTCAACCTTATATAGGTTAAAAAGGAGTTATTTTATTCATATTTATTTTCGTAGAATTCTTCAAAGATATCTAGAAGATATTCTTTACGAGCAATGGCGTTTTTCCAATCTTCAGGAATTAATTCATCACCATAGATAATACCTGATAAACCACCGGTTAAAGCGCCGATTGTATCAGTATCTTCACCTAAGTTAACAGCACCAATAATAGCTTCTTTAAAGTTTTCACTTTTTAAAGTTACCCATAAAGCACTTTCTAGAGAATCAACTATATATCCACTAGAAGAAATATCATTAATTGTTAATTTAGATAAATCATCATTTAAGATACGGTTATAAACACTTTGGGTTTCTTCACTAAACATGGAGTAATCAACACTTTTTAGCATGCTATAAGCTGAATATTTATCTTTACCATTTAGTAAGAAGATAGCATATCTAATATAGATATAACAACCCATAATACTTATTTCATGCGCATGAGTTAAAGAAGATATTTCACGAACAACAGATAAAATTTCATCTTCTTTTAATCTTTTTTCAACAGCATAATAAGCAATTGGTAAGATACGCATTAATGAACCATTACCATTTGAGTTAATATCTTTTAAACCGCATGTAGTTGGATTATGGCTTTCTTCAAAGTTACTAATAGCTTTTAAACAAGTATTACCAATATCAAAGACTTCACCAAGAGCGGTATAAGTAGCATGGTTTTTCCAAGCAACAAATTTTAAAGCAATATCTAATAAATCAATAGCTTGTTTAGAATTAATGGAATCAATAGTAGCAATCATCATTGATGTGTCATCTGACCATGTACCGGCTGGTAGATTATAAGTACCATTACCAATCATTTTAGTGACAGGATTTTTAAGTAGTTCATGACGTGACATAAACTCGACTGGTACACCAAAAGCATCACCAATAACAAAGCCCATTAAACCGCCAAGATATTTTGACTTCATAATCTCACCCACCTGTTAATATTTTATCAAAACTAGTTTATAAAGTCCATTAGTAAACTTGGATATTTTATTGATATAGTAGTGAACTTTTTATAATACCTGTATAAAAGAAATTTATTTGAGCAATCTATATAATAAAAATACTTAAGAAGGTGAGGTGGATTTTATTGAAAAGTAAAGATGTATTAGCTATCAATTTAAAATATTATCGATATATGTCTAAACTTTCTCAAGAAAGATTCGCCGAAGCTTTGGATACTAGTTTAATCTATGAAAACCAATTAGAGAAAAAAAGAAGAAATCCTTCTTTAGAAATGTTAGATAAGTTAGCTGAAGGAATATCTGAGCTACTTAAAACCAGTATTACACCAGCTGATTTGATTAAGTATGATGAAAAAAGAATTATTAAGCATCATCGTATAGATGAAAGAAACTAGGTTCATATAACCTAGTTTTTAGTTGTACATTTTTTTATTTAAATCTAAACCTTGTAATTGAAGAGCAATAATAATACTTTTGATTTCAGAATCAGTAAATTCTTGTTCTTTTAGTTCTTTACGTTTTAAAATCCATAAGTCATTAATAGTATTAATATTATGATTTTTTAGTTTTTTAGTTATTTCACTAGATAGATTTAATTTATTTATTTGTTCATCGATATTTAACATATTAATTCTGCTCCTTTTCTTGGTTAGTTATATAATCAATAATATAGTTTTTGCATTCTTCAGAAGTCATATTCAATGATATACCTAAAGTAGTATATAAATATTTTTCAGCGATATTAAAATAATTATTATCTTTATCACCAATCTTTTTACCACTATTTAAACGGTTTTGATTACGAATATAAGCGGTTTTAATTATTTTAGCTAGATCAAGGGTATTATGAGTACTTAGTAATTCTTTATAAGTATTTTCTAAAGATTTATCATCAGTATCAATTATTTCAACATCTTTAATAGATTTTATCACATCTAAAGCTTGTTCTTTAGTTAAAATGTTTTGAATGTCTTTAGAATCAGCAGGAACATTAAGAGTTAATGATTCATCACTAATAGGACTTAAAACATAGTAATCTTTCCCCTGGTAATAATTCTTTTTAAGATCTTTAATAAGACATACTTCTCTTTTATATAAAATGTAATCGTTTATTTTGAACATATAAATATCCCCTCTACTTAAAAAGAAGAGTAGCTCAACTGGACTTATGCCTATAGCTACTCGTTGTATTTATATTATAACATTTTTTATTTATTTTAGTAAGTTTTATTTGAAAGATACGAGAATTTTTGCATCAATTTTAGAAGCATCAAAACGATAATGACCAGTTATTTTATAGTTAGTAATAACATCTTCTTCCCTATTTGGTTGACCACCATTATGAATGATATAAGTGTAACCTTTATCATTACGACGATCGGATATCATCCCGACATGGTTATCATTTAAGAAGACGATATCACCAGGTTGCCATTCTTTGATATCTGTGTAATCTAATGTTAAACTAGTAGCGTAGCGAGAGAAGAATACACGTAAGTTATTAACTCTTCGAAAGTCGATATTTTTATCACGATATTCAATATTAGGATAGTCACTTGGATGCTCTTTAATATCATTATCAACCATATCGCGTAAACTGTAACCAGCATTTTTAAAAGCACGCCAGATGACATCAGTACATACTCCTTCATTATCTGGAGGATAAGAATCGGCATAATACTTAGAAATATAAGTTGGATGATTTTCAGCATCTTTTCTAGCTCCTAGTAAGAAGTCAGAATAATCATCGATATCGTCATCATCAAAATCAACACTACTATAGATAGTTTTAATATCGAAGTCTTTAGCAGAAAAATATTTTTTAGGAACTAAGTTCCATTTATTCATAAATAAAATAGTTACGATAGTGAAAATGATGATTATACAAATAATGATAAAATTACGTAAGACATGCTTTTTAAAACAGTTAGATAAATTTGGCAATAGAATCACTCTTTTCATACTTAATTATACAAAATTAATATGACCTTTTAAAGATTTTTCTCTTTCTTCTTCGCAAGTAAAGGTTTTAAGTCAATGATTGTAGTTGGTGGTAAAAAGGCGTTAAGTTCATCAGCAATTACCTGATAATTTAAAGGAGACTTACTTACTTTAGAACGATATTCTAAGATATAAATAAATTCTTTTAAACTAATACTTGGACACTTATTTAATAAACAATAAGCAATAGTTAATCTTAAAGTCTTATTAATTTCTTCATATAATTCATCTAATGATGTTTTATCTTGAAGTTCATTACTAAATAAAGAATAGATACTTTCCCACTCGGTATCACTGATAGTAATTGGGGGAAGTTCATATACTCCATTTAGTACATTATATTCAAAGGTAAGACGATTCTTGACATCATCTAAGTTAAAAAAGACATAAGGAGGAATAGATACTTCATTATCATTAAGTTCGAATGGTTTATTTTTTATTTCTTCTTTTATAAAGTCTTTACTAGTATAAAAGGAAGTGTTAGGATGATACGGATTATCTTGATGAAGTTTAATTAGATTTGGATCATGAGAAATAAGATATTCACGATGTTCTTTAATTGCATCTTTAATTAAATTTACAATAGCACAACCACCAACATAAGTAGCACCAATAGCAAAAAATTCTGTTTTTTCCGTAAGTAAATATAATAAAGCAGTAATAGTAAAGGGAGCAAAAGCAACAAGCATTTTATGTTTAGTTTCATGATGAAGAGATGATATTTCAATAGCGGTACTATTTAAAATATTTTCCATTTGTAATAAAAAAAGTTCATCAGATAAACTTTCAACTTGACCATTATGGATTTTCATACTAATCCCCTCTTTGATTAAAATAATTTAACACAAAGAAAAAGAATTAGCAAATTAATTAGCTAATTCTTGATTATGTTTTTTAATAATAAAATAATATACTAAACCCGAGATGACTAAACCAGTTATTTCAAGAGTTAGCATTGGTGGGAATGGTTTAAGCCATGGATATAAAGCAATGACATTATCAGGTATCTTCGTGGAAAAAATATAGTTAGTATGAAATTTTAAATTAAAAGGATACATAGCTAACATAAGGAAGTTAGTAAAAATAAAAGTAATAATAAAGTTTTTAAATTCAACATGATAATTTAAGGCATAGTAAGAAAATAAACTGATACAGATAAAGAAATGATGAGATATAACGTATTGCCAGAAATTAAAGTTATCAATGGTAGAAACTAAATTCGGCCATAAAATAGCGGGAATAGGTCCTAAGAAGGATAAGAAAATAGTTGTTTTTAAAATACTTTGTTTATTAAATATAATAGCGAAGATGAATAGATAGTTAGCGATGAAACAAAGATGAAGAGGTAGATGTTCATTAAAATCGAAACTACCAAAATATAAATTACCAAAGGTAAAAATAAGCATATTAATTAATAATATAATTGCACTTATCTTTAGAATAAGATTTTTATTTTTTAAAGATATTTTAGCTATCTTGTGACGGTTTAGATAAATAATTATTAAACCAATAATAGCAATACTAATAAAGATGTTATGAATTAAACCAAATTGTTTAAATAAGAATTTAGGATGTTCATTAACAAAAAATTCTCTTAACATATTTTATTTCCTTTCTACTACTTAAGGCAAAAAGGCAGATAATTCTGCCTTAACTGGTTTTAAATTGAAAGATAGCACCACCGATTAGAATAACTAGAACAACGATTGATAAAACATTAGAAGGGATAATTACTAAAGTTGGTAAATAAGACTTGATAATAGCTGAACCAGCTAAAGATGTTGTTAAAATCATGATTGGTTTAATAAAGAAAGTAGCTAAGATACCAAGTAAAGTAGAGATAACTAATCTAATAACTAAAACCATATTAGGATCTAAATTATTAATTTTAATATTTAAAGAGCCATAAACTAAGTAAGCAACAGCTATTAAGATGGCTAGTTTTTCTAATTTGAAGCCAAGAGATCCAACGATAAGACCAACAACTATCTGGATAATAGTGTTAATTTGGGAACTAAGGTCAAAGTATGGAAGAACATAACCGGCTAGTACATAGCCGATAGCAAACCAAGCTAAAGTTATAATTAATTTTTGAATTTTAAAACCACTTGTACATAGGGCTAGGCCAATTAAGATAGCACCTATAGCTAAAATATTATTATCCATTTTGATGTTCCTTTCTAAGACGATAAATTAATTTATAAATTTCAAAGACAACTATTATAATAAATGATAGTAATAATAAAGTAATGACTGTTTTAAATGGTAATGGGGTTACTTTTAAGAAGTTAGCCGTAAATGGAATCTCAGCTAAGACGATTTGTAGAAGAATAGAACCTACTACTGTAAGAATAACAAATGGATTATCAATTAGAGATTCTTTAAAGACAGTTCTTTTTTCACTACGACAATTTAAAACATTTATATTTTGAATGAAGACCATTAACATCATGATAATAGCACGAGCTGTAACGATATCTGTACCATGATCAATGATGTATTTCCAAACTAGGAAGACAGTAGCACTAATAGTAATACCTAAGATACTTACTTCAATCATTAAGTCTTTAGAAAATAATGATTCTTTAGTATCACGTGGCTTTTCAAACATAATAGCTTTTTCGGTTTTTTCAAATGATAAAGCAATATCTTGCATACCATCAGTAACAATATTTAACCAAAGTAATTGAATAGCTACTAATGGAATATCATAACCAAAGGCGATTGATAATAAGAAGAAACATACTTCAGCAAAACCGCAACCTAATAAGAATAAAGTTATTTTACGAATATTACTATATGCTGTTCTTCCTTCTTTAATACCAGAGACAATAGAAGTAAAGTTGTCATCAGCGACAATCATAGAAGCAGTTTCTTTAGCAACATCAGTTCCACTACCCATCGCTATACCAATATTAGCGGACTTAATAGCGGGTGCATCATTAACTCCATCACCAGTAACGGCAACAAACTCCCCTTGTCTTTTTAAAGAGTTAACAATATCTAATTTATCCATTGGTGTTACACGAGAGAAAACACGAATATGACTAACATATTCATCAAAGGCTTCCTCCCCTTTTTCACGATACTTAGCAACATCTTTACCAGTGGCGACTTCAGATGCATTATTACATAAACCAAGATCGGTAGCAATAGCATAAGCAGTTAAAGGATGATCACCGGTAATCATTATTACTTTAATACCAGCATTTTTACATTCTTTAATTGAATCTTTTACTTCAACACGAATTGGATCAATAAAAGCAACCATACCTTTAAATTCAAGTTTTTTAATATCTTCTTTAGAAGTACCTTTTACTTTACCATCAGCAATAGCGATAACACGATATCCTTTACCAGTTAAATCTTCATTTTGATCATGATATTTAATATTTTCTTCAGAGAAAGACATAACTTTTTCTAAAGAACCTTTAACGGTACAATATAATTCATTATTCTTTTTGTAGAAAACAGCAGAATATTGGTTTTCAGATTCATAAGGAATTATTTCTTCAACTTCTGGTAAATCTTCAATTTGCATTTTTTTAGCTAAACTTAAGAAGGCAATATCAATAGAATCACCAAATGATTGCCACTCGTCACCTTTTTTCTCTAAGTGAGCTTCGTTATTTAGAGCTCCTAATAAAGCGATTTCTTTGGCTTTATCAAGATTAGCATTACCAACTGGTTTAACTTTACCATCATCGTTATATCCAGTACCACTTATTTCAAAAGTATCACCAGAAGCTGTAACAATCATTTTAGCAGTTTGTTCATTAACAGTTAAAGTACCAGTTTTATCGGAAGCAATTACTGTACAACTACCTAGTGATTCAACGGCATTTAATTTTTTAACAATAACATTTTTCTTCGCCATGCGTTTAGAAGCAATAGTTAAAGCCATAGTTAAAGCCAAAGGAAGACCTTCAGGCATGGCAGAGACAGATAAAGCAATAACACATAAGAAGATTTCATTAGTTGGATAACCTTTAACTAATAGAATAATAGTGGTAATAATAGCAACTAAAATAATTATTAAACTTATTTGTTTAGAAAACTTTTCCGTTCTAATAGTTAATGGGGATTTTTCTTCTTTGGTATTAGTTACTTTATCAGCAATATGACCGATTTCAGTTTGCGTACCAATAGAGGTTACAACAGCATGAGCACGACCAGTAATAACTGATGTACCAGCATAAACCATATTAATTCTTTCAGCTAAAGGAGTATCTTTACCTAATTCAGAATTTGATTTAATAACCCCTACACTTTCACCAGTTAAAGCTGATTCATCAACTTGGAAGTTATGGCATTCGATAATTCTGGCATCAGCAGATATTTTATCGCCACTTTCTAAGAGAATAATATCACCGACAGTTACTTCACTAGAATCAATTTCAATTTCTTCGTTATCTCTTAAAACACGAGTAGAGACTTTAATCATATTAATTAAACTTTGGGCATCTTTACGAGCTTTCCATTCTTCAAAAGTACCCATTAAGACATCAACTAAGATAATAAAAATTAAAGCAATGGCATCAACGACTTCATGAGCCACAAAAGATAGAATAACTGTCACAACTAAGATTAATTCAATAGGATTATAAAACTGAGAGATAAAGATTTTAAAGATACTCTCTTGTTTTGCAGCTGGTAATTCATTTTTACCATATTTAGCTTGTGAGGTACTTACTTGTTCATTATTTAAACCATGTTCATTACTTTTTAATTCTTCTAAGACTTCTTTAGTACTTTTAGCAAAATAATTCATCTTATTCCTCTTTTCTTAAAAGATATTACTTATAAAAAACTTGCTTGGGATAGCAAGTTTTAGAGTATACTACCTTATCTAGATAAGAAAATTATATCATAGGTCATAAGATATTTCTATATTAATCAGATAAGCATTAAAATAAGTTCAAAAATAATTCCAGTTAAAGAACCAATTAAATATAAAGTTAAAAGAATAAGTAAATTTTCTTTTAAAGATTTATTGGATTTAAATAAGACAATTAAAGCTACTCCACTACCAGTTAATAAACCAGATAAGGTTGAAGCAAAACTAATCGTATTATTTAAATATAATTCAGTAATCATAATACTAGCACCACAATTAGGAATTAAACCAATTAAACTAGTTATTAATGGACCGAATAAACTATTTTTGTATAGGATTTTAGATAGATATTCAGAACCAATGTAATGGAATAAAGTATTGATAATAAAGGTAATGATTAAAAGATAAATAATCGTTTTTGATGTATGAATAAGACTTGATTTAATTAAACTATCACTTTCTTCACAACCACAATGTTCATCTTCACAGATATCATGGATTTTATTTTCTTGAGCTTTTTTACGGAAGATAAAATCAATTAGGTAACCAAAGATTAAACCAATAATAAATTTACAACCTAGTAAAGATAAAATTATTTTTAATGAAGCTTGATTTGATAACATAATTGGTAACATTTCATCACTAGTTGATAAATAAATAGCAATTAATGTTCCTAAAGAAATAATTCTAGTTATATATAAATTAGTAGCAACAACAGAAAAACCACATTGAGGGATTAAACCTAGTAAGCTTCCTAAGAAGGGAGCAAACTTACCACTCTTTTTGATTAAGTGTTCACTTTTATTACTTAGTTTATGTTCGACATATTCAATGATAAAAAAAGCGACAAATAAAAAAGGTACTAATTTAACAGTATCTAATAATGTATCAATTATAATACCTTTCATAGTATTCACTCCTTTTTTATTTTTTGTTCCAACGTTCGTTAAACATATTATTTAAATATTCAACTCCAAAGTATTTATCTAAGACTTCTTCAAATTTATTACTTGGGGGAATATTTTGTTCATATTTTTTACCTCGATCAATAGCAGCAAAAGTAAGTAAGCAATCACATAGTAAGAAAATAAGCATATATTTCATTAGTTTAACACTATTATTTTTATTTAATTTATCAATTATTTTTTTTATTTGGGGATATAAGACTTTAATCCATAAGATACCTAAAATACCCCAGAAGATGGAATATGTTAGACAGATACGACCATTAATGTTAAATGGTTTTCTTTTATAGTTCCAAGCTACGAAACCAAACATTACTTCCATTAAATAACTCATAATATATTCTAAAATGGAACCAGTAGCAAAGGAAACACAGAATATTTCAAAATTACCTTTGTTTTTTAAACGATATAAGATAATGGTTAAGATGACAGCACCAACACCATAAACAACATTAAATGGACCAATTACTAAAGCTGTATGGTTTATTAAAACACCCTTTTTAATAAGAGTCCATATACCTTCTATTATCCAACCAAAGACACAACCAAACAAAAAGGTATAAAATAAATCATGGAAAGATACTTTTTCCGTTTTCATATAAATTCCCCACATTGCCTAGATTATATCACTTACTTATTTAGAGCGCAATTTTTAGTAATTATTCAAAATATTTTTACGATTAGCAATGTTTTTCTTAATATTATCCAAGAAGTAATTACATTTATTATCTTCTTTTAATAATTTATATTTTTGATATTCTTTTGTAAATATTTCTTCAATAGAATTTAGTTCATATATCGAATTAGTTTTATTTATACGATCGATAACTATATTTAAAATAACATAGATATCATATTTTAATGATTCTTCTTTATTAGTATGACGATATGCAGTATAGTTATTTTCTAACTTAGTTAATAATTTGGCTAGAAGATGTGGTTCATAAGTTGTTTTATATTCATTAAGTAATTTCTTAATATTTGTTAGTTCACGATTAGATATTTGTTTTAAATCTAAAGCAATTATTGGTAAACCAGATGGATGATGTTTACTTTTAAAATCTAAACTGATATTAATAATCTTACTTAGATAGATATTATCTTTTAAACGTGATGAATCGACTAACATATAATCTGGTTCAATATTAGGAATATTTTCATTATTATAGTTAGGGCGAATACTATATTTATTTAAGTAAATAGTATTATTATAATCACGGGTATTATTAATTAAGTTATTAACACTAGCATAGTAATCTTTAGTATTATCTAAATATGTTGAATCAGGTAAATAATAGTTAGATATTTTAGCAATACCTTCATCTAACATACCATTATAACCAAATAAGAAATCACTATTAAAGTTTAAATTATCTTTAGATAGAAGGCTACAAGGAAGATAAAGATTACCATTATTTAAAAGTGTATGATAACTAGTAAAGTAACTCTTAGTTTGTAAGTATGTTGGTTCTAAATCTAAGTTAGCAACAAGATATAAGAAATCTTCTTTACTTTTATAAATAGTTATTGGTTTATTATAGTAATTAATTACTTCAGCTTTTAAATTATTATTTTTACTACGTAATTCGTAATTATATATTTTAGAATACATCTTATTTATTTGATTAATTAAACGGAATGAATCATACATAGAAATAATTTTATAATCTTGATCTAATTCTTTTAAAGATTCATCATCAGTATTAAGAATTTTATTTAAATTAGAAATAAAGATATATTCTTCATTATAAGTATTAGTATCAAGATAACTAAAGTCATACATTTGGCTAATCATTTCAGCTTCAGTTAAAGTTAATTTAAAATGTTTTTCTAAGAAATATTCTTTAATATGTTTTTCAGTTTTAATTAGATTAGTTAATTTATTAACAGTATTAGTTTCATAATTTAGAATATCACTATAAGTACGTGGAGCATTTAAGATAATTGGTCTTGGTAATGATTGATTATTTTGATATAAACGAGGGATTAGATATAGATAATAACTAATTATACTAGTTAAGTCTTTTTTCGAAAGACGAGTATAGTTTATATTAGCGATTAATTTAGGCAGATTACCTACTCTTTTACGATTCTTAGGATTAGTAGCAGATACTAATAAAGTAAAGATATTATCTAAAGTTTCATATTTATTTAAATCATTTAAACTATAAGATAAATTATTAATAAATGATGAAGTTACTTTATAGTATTTACTAATAGTTATTAGATTTTTTTGAAGATGTGGATATTTAGTTATATCACTTAAAAGACTTATTTTTAAATCACAGATATAATCTTCGAAGATACGAAAATCAATAGTATTAAGTAAATAAGTATTTTTATTTAATAACTTTTTATAAATATTATAGTATTTATCTTTTAAGACTGCTTTAATTAACTCATTAGAACATAGTTCTTTTTTACTAGCATAATCTAGTTCACTTAAGATATTAGCTAATAATTCTTTCGTGTAATAACGAGATTCAGTATTAAAATATTTAATTAAAGATGGACGATTTTGAATAATTTCGGGAATAAGATGATAATCCTTTTTAGCATAGTTAAGTAAGATACTAGTAACTTTTTTATTACTTAGAACTTGATGATTAAAATTAAGATCAGTTTTAATTAATAAATCTTTAATAACTGGAGCTTGAAGTTTAGGAATATCATTAATGTTATTTAAATAATAACTAATGGCATAGTCATCTAAGATATAGTTATCGGCATTAACTAGTTCAGTTCTTAACTCATTATTATCATAGAAATATTTACGTTTACTTAAAGGAATATTTTGTAAAAGATGATTAATAAGAGATGTATTTTTAGAATCAGTAATATTACTTAAGAATAGAAGTTTATCATCATTAGTAAAATGACCTAGTGAAAATAATTGATCAAGTAAACTATAATCTTTAACTTTTAAATTAGAAGCAATTTTAGAACATAAAGCTTTATTTTTTAAGAATGATTTTTTATATATAGATGATGCTTGGCATAAGTTAGTTATGGCTTTAAGATCTAAGTTAGGTAGTTTGGTATTTTGTAAATCAACTACTAAGTTAGAAGGTAGGGCTTCAATAAACTTTAAATTTAAATGGTCTTTATTTAAGTTATTTAATAAACATTCATAGTAAGAGGGATTTGATGAAGCAATAGAAGTTAATTTATCTACTGGTAAAGATGATAAGATATCAATAAATGGTAAAGTAAATAAGTTTGGTTCATTTACTAATAGTTTTTTAAGATAACTATATGGTAAGCTAGTTAAAATATAGTAATTAGGATGAAACATAATAAGTTCATTGATATTTTTAAGACGTAAGATTTCTTTTTGTAAAAGATGATCAGTATTTTTAAGTAAATGTAAGATAATATAATCTTGATGATATTTTTTTAAGATATATTCTAATTTTTTTAAAGATAAATATTTAAATAAAGGATGATTAGTAGCATAATTAGGATCTAATTTAGATAGATAAATATTTAAGAATGTTTCATTATTAATTAAATTAGATGGATTATCACAAGTAGAAGCAAATTCTTTAATTGTATTTAAATTATAGACTTTTAAAATACTTAAGTCATTTAAGATTTGTTCTTTAGTTTCTGGTTTTAAAGTATTAAAACTTAAACCATTTTTAATTAAAAGATTATCGATACTAGCATTTTGACGTAAAAAGACAATTTCTTCAGGAGTTAGATCACTAATCATTTCGGATAAAGTAAATAGTTCATCACCTTTTAAAAGACTATGTTTAATTTTTTTTGAAGATGATAAAAGAGTTAAACGTGGTTTATGGCAATTAGTAGTTAATGATAAAAGCATAGAACCAGAGATTTCAGTACTATCTAAAAGATTAATAAATTCTTTTGTATCTAATAATTTATTTAAATAATTAGTTACTTGAAACTTATTAGAAAGATAAAGATATGGATATAACATATCAGTATTTTCTTTAGTAAAACGGAAACTTTTATCTAATAAATGATGATTAATCTGTTTTAAAGCTTGTTTAGCTTTTAATTCATCATTTTTATTTTTAATTAGTTCTTTAAATAGTTTTTTTATAGATTCTTGTTCTTGCATAATGCCAACTCCCTATTCTAGAAATATTATAGCATTATTCAATATTAAAAAAAAGGAATTTTTTATTCCTTATTTAGTTTTCTTCCTGGGAATTATTTAAAGCATTTTCGGCCATTAAGATGGCATCTTCTAAAGTATCAGTACAAGCTAGAAAACCACTAGAATGAACGAAACGAGCAGTTTTAATTTGGGAGATACGAGCTAGTTCTTCATCATGTAAGCCATTAAATGATGGATTAAAATGACATACTAATTCTTTAGAGTGTTCATTAATAGTCATTGGTTTTATACTATATCCTCCCCTATTTGATGGAAAGATAACTACTTTAATATCTTTAACTTTAGGATTAGTTGATTTAAATAAAGCTTCTTGATATGGCATGTATTCATCTAAAATTAAGATATGATTTTTTGTAGTATCTATTAGCGATTCTATTTTTTTAGCCGCCGTTATTTTAGCTAATTCTTTAGTAATTAAACGATCAAAGATAAGTTCAGCACAATTTAGAGCAGCTAAGAAGTTTTCGTCATTATCAACATTTTCATTCCAAGCTTTATTAAATAAATCGATTATATCATCTAAGTCTAAAAGACTATAAGGGGCGTTAATACTTGGAAATACACCATTATCAATACCATCAATTTGCATAATGAGTTTTTCATCGATAACTTGCCATAATTCTTCATAATCAGGAGTGATATTTTTTAAATATTCTTTACCATAGGTTTGCCATAATAAACCAAAAGAACAATACTTAATCTTTTCACTACGCCATTTAGCATCTAGGCCATGATGATCAAAGGAACCAAAACCAATATCATAAACAATAACATCTTTGTTTAAATTATGGGGAACATTATTAACACGACAGACGATTGGTGTTTTAATTATCTTAGATAGTAAAACCGTACTAAAGATATCATCAGGATGGAAAGTAGATGAATGCGTTACTAAGTTAGCTTCATTAATATTTTTGGTTATTTTAACATTCATTATTTAACCTTCTTTCTAGTAGTTGTAAAACGAGCAAATTTAGTTAATTCAAAGATAAGAATTGGAACTAAACTAACGATTAGAGAACTAAAGTAGTTTTTTAAACCAACATTACGAGTGGTAAAATAAGTAAAGTAATTAAAGATAATAGTTATTCCTATACTTATTAAGACATATAAATCTAGACGAATACTCTTTAAGGACTTAAAGATATTATAGAAAATATTGTGTTCACTAAATAGTGAATAAGTCATAAAGATATTAACATAAAGGAAACTGATAAAGTAAATGGTATTAGCAAAATTAAGAGTTACTCCTTGAGCTAATGTAAACATGTATGGAACAGCGATAGCAAAGACAATACAAAATGATTCCATAATATTAATAAACAATTCTTGACGACCAATAAAGATGGAAACTGGTTTAGGTTTACGAATATTTATATCAGTATCAAAAGGCATTTTTTTATAAACAAATTCACTAACAATAATTGTATATACTTTAAGTAAAAGAATTAAAAGTAAATTATTAATCGTTGGAAAACCAGCTATCGTAAAAGCAAAATAACAAAGTAATAATGGGAGATAAGTATTGATATTATATTTAATAGTACGAATATAATTATCAGCAACACCACGAGCATTATATATTTTGTTATAAGCATCATCTAGATTATTAAATTCATAATAAGTAGTTGTTTTAGGTAATTTATTGAGTAAATCTAAATTAGATGTTTTAATTATAAGATTCTTTCTTAAAGAAACATTATCTATTTCATCTTCTGTAATAGTTGTAATTTTAGTTTTAATTTTTTTATTAGATAAAACTAGAACATTAATACCAGATTTATTAAAAGCTTTTATTAGTTTAGCATCATATATATTAGTAACGATAGTTTTAATATGGGATATTTTTTCTTCATCTTTAAAAGTTGTTAAATATAAAGTATTAATAGTTAAAGGGAATGGGATTAAAGCAATTGATAAAGCATTAATTATTATTTCTAAAGATGAGGTGGAATTCTTAGAAGAAATAAATAAAGCAATAAGAAAGATTAAGAAAGAAAAACAGTATAAAAAGATATTTAGTTTATGGGCTTGTTGATATAAGTCTTTTTTAAACACTAATTTATTTTTCTTTACTAAAAAGATTTTAAAAAGAATTATTAATAATAAAACAATAAGAGAAATTATAATATTAAGTGTCATTTAAATCACCTACTCTTATTATAACACAAAAAAAATCACGTTTTAGTGATTCATTTATTTATATAAGAGTTTTTTAAGGCCATCGTCTTTATGTTCAAGATAAAATTCAGTATCAAACAAATCATGAATGAGTTCTTCACGGGATTTTAATTCTTTTTTAGCTTCAATAATTTGAGCTTTTTCTTTTAAAAGAGTTCTTTTCTTAGCATGAAGTTCAGAGATAGTTGGGATTAGTGATACTGGTTCTGGTTCTTCAGATGGGATTGTATTTTGGACTCTTTTTTCATCTTGTTGATGAGCTTTCTTTTGATAGTCATATGTAACATAGATACTACCAGCAATAGCAGGGATAGCTAATATTGTTGATAATAAATTAGGATTTAAACTTAATAAAGTATTAAATGAAGAAATGTTAATATAACTAAGTAAGTTTTTTAAAGTTGGAGCTGAGTATGCAAAATAACTACCAACAATAGATGCTGCTAATAAAACCGTTTTAGCTTTACCAGCTTTACTTGATTGGGAATTGTTACCTCTTTCAATACTACGATAATTAACATATAAAATACCTAGTTCTAAACCAATAAGAACTAAGAAAATTGGATTTAATGTTGATAGTAGAAGTAAGCAAACAACCCCAAAAGCTTTATCAGATAAACCATCAAGAAGGCTACCAAAGAAACTTTGGACATGAAGATGACGAGCTAGAAAGCCATCAATAAAATCAGTACAAAAAAAACCAATGGCGGCGATAGCTGTAGCAAAGGCCCCATAAGTAGCAAAGATTGGGATGATAGCAATAGTTCCTAAAGAACGAATAAAAGTAATAAGATTAACAATTATTTTATTACGAATATGTTTTTTACGAGCTTGTTCATCTTTTTGAATGTTAATAAATTTTTCTTTTTTCATAAGGTTGAATCTCCCATCGATTTCATATAATAGCAATGGTTTTAGTAATTGTCAAACTTTTATATTAGTAAACTTTAAATGATATTGAAGATAGATATTAGATATGATTATTTCTTTAATACTATCTTTACCAGAACGAATAGTTATCTCAGTTGGATAATCATTTATATTTAAAGAATATTCATAGTCTGTATAAGAATCATTTTCAGTTTTTTCAGGTTTGATATCTTTAAGTAGATTAAAGATATAAGTTGGATTTAATAGATCAAGATTAATATTATCTAGAGCATCTTTCTTGGTATTAGAGTTATACTCTACTCTTTTAGGGGATGTACATAGACCAGTTTCAATTTCTTTATTAATTGATCCATTACATTCATAAAGATAGGTTTTATCAGTCATACTATCCATTAAGTTATAAGTATATTGATAGATATTATTTGTTAGATTATTTTTTTGGGTTTCATAGTCAATACTTTCATCAACTTCTTCTTCCTCTTTAAGAACTGGAGTTTCAGGGGTATTACTATCCTTTTTATAAAACCATTTATCGGGAGCAAAGAAAAGAAGAAAAACTAAGATAATAACGATAATAGCGGCATAGATTATTAAAGCATAAGTTCTTTTTTTAGTCATTATTTAACAATACTATAAAGAATCTTTTCTTTAGATAAACCATTAATGTAATCTAAAGCCGACATTTCTTTTTTACCAAAAGGTTTTACACGAGTTATATAAACTATTTTATCTTTGGTACATATACCGATATTATCTTTATTTATTTCACAAATTGTTCCAGATGAAAATGGACTATCTTTATCACTAATATAACAATCGATTATTTTTACTTCTTGATCATTAATAATGGTATTAGCTTTAGGCCATGGATTTAAACCACGTACTTTATTATAGACTTCTTTAGCTGTTAGATTAAAATCTAAATGTTCTTCTTCACGAGTTATATTATAAGCATAGGTTGCTTTAGAATCATCTTGTTTAATTCTTTTATTAGTTCTATTAATTATAGATGGTAAAGTTTCTAATAATAAGTCACGGCCCATGAGACTTAAAGTATCATGTAGAATACCAACATTATCAGTATCTTTAATAATGTATTCTTTAGTCGAAATAATATCACCAGTATCCATATTTTTATCCATATACATAATGGTAATACCGGTTTTTTCTTCGCCATCAATAATAGCATGATGAAGAGGTGCTCCACCTCTTAAACGAGGAAGTAAGGAAGCATGAACATTAATACATCCTAATGGTGGGGTATTTAGAATTATTTCAGGTATTATCTGACCATAAGCACAGGTAATAATTATGTCTGCACCAGAGTTAACAATACTTTCATATTCTTTTCTAATTTTAGTTGGTTGAAATACTTTAATACCATGACTTAAGGCAACCTTTTTAACAGGAGACATTTCTAATTCATGATGACGACCTACTTCTTTATCAGGTTGAGTAACAACCATAATAACATTAGTATTTGCAATTAACATTTCTAATATAGGAACAGCAAAATCAGGAGTTCCCATAAAGATAACTTTTGTATCTTTCATATAATCACCTTATCTATTATAGCATTTATTTTCTTCTATTTTCACTGATTAATTCCATATCTTCAGTTAATTCTTTTATACGTTCAACTAAACGACGAGCTTTTACTTCATCATCACTATAACGATTAATGTTTAAATGTCCTTCTAGTTCATCAATAGTTAAATTAGAAGTAAAGAAAGTTGTTTTATAATTATTCATACGTTTTTGAAGGATAGGTCCTAGGATTTCATCACGGCCCCACTCCGTTACTCTTTCAGCACCAATATCATCAAGAAGTAATAAATCAACATTTTCTAAGTAAGCAATATAATCAGCAAAATTATCAAAATCACTTTTTAAATCACGTAAGAGTTCAGGAAAGTAAACAATTTCCGTGGTAACTCTTTTTTTGGTTAGTTCATTAAATAAAGCCGCAATAAAGTATGTTTTACCACTACCGAAATTACCATGAAGATATAAACCTTTAAATTTACCATGAGTATTATATTCATCATAGAATTTTTTTAACCATTTAATAACATGAATTCTTTTTTTGTCAGTTAAATCTAAATCAGCCATGCTAGCATTAGCTAGTTCACGTTCACGAGTAGGTTTATTCTTTTCTTGTTCTAGAGCTTCTTTTTGATATTTACATGGTGCATAGGAAAATATTAAGTTATTATTCTCTTTTTGCGGATAGAAGATATGACCTTCTAGTTTATTTTTACAATAGATTAAACCAGGACAATCATGACAATTAGTTAATTCAGTTAAAGTTCTTTCTAAAGAAGAAGTATATTTCATTGCCTCTTCTTCTTTTAAACCGAGTTTTTTTACTAAAGCACAAAATTTTTTATCAGTAGAAGCTTCACGATAACTATCTTTTAAAGCTTTTTCATTATATTTTTCCATTATATCACCTGAAATCTTTTAATAAATCTTCTAATTCAGTTAATTCTTCATCACTTATCTCTTCTTTTTTAATATCACTATTAAACCAAACAGGTTCTTTAGAAGAGACTTTTTTATTAGTTTTATTTTCAATTTTCTTAACTATTTTATTATTTTCTTTTTTAGCTAATTCCATCGCTTCTTGAGCGGTTTTAATATTACATCTTTTCCATTGACTAGCGATAGTTTCAATATATGCTTGATTAAGTTTATTATTATTTTTCTTTAAGGCATAATCAATAAGGACATTGACAACAGCTGGTGGTAATTCTAAATCAATCATTAAACATTCAATTATTTTTAGATCATGAGCAGTGGGTTTAGCACCTTTATTTTTTAATCTTAAGAAATCATATGGTGAGGTATTTTCAAACATGTAGATAATCTTAGCTAAAGCTGAAGTATCCCCTTCAGGAGTTTTTAAATATTCGGGTTGGGTACGATAAACTAAAGTTGGTAATTTACCATTATTGTTATATTGATAATATTTACGAGCATTTTTACGAAGTTCTTCTTTATCAAATGTACCTTTATCAGTAATAACAACACGAAGTAATTCAATCATTTTTAAAGTATCTAAATCATAGATAAATGCTAATTGTTCAATTAATTCTTTTGTCTTTTTAGTTAAAGCATTTTCTTTAATTAAACCTTTTGGCATTGAGGATAATAATAAATCAAAATCAATATTAGAATCTAACTTAATATTAAGAGAGTTTTTTTCACGAGCTTCTATTGGTTCAAAGTTAGATGATGATTTATACGTCGCATTTAATTCTTTAGATATATCATCATAATCTTTTAAATCAATTTTAGGTAGTTCATACTCAGAAACAATTAAATCATATTCAGTTTTACCAATATTATTATATAAAGTTATATTAAAGATGGGTGATGAAAAGAACTCTTTAGGACTTAATGGTGAATATAATTCATAAACATAGGAATTAGGTTCACCTTCTTTTAAATATGATTTTAATAAACCTACGCCTTCTAAGGATTCACGAGCTAGTTTAATTACTTCTAAACTACTTTTCATAATAGTCATTAAATGATGATGTGTGTGATCAGAGCTCATAATATCTAGTAAATTAATATCACGAAGTAAAGTAAAATATAAACTAACAGCAATGGGTCCAATGATTGGTTCATACAAAGAAATAATATTTTTTTTATCGTCTTCAGTAACAATAGATTTATTAACGACAGTATAAGTATCTGCTGGTAATAAAGATATTATTTTCATATGATCACACCCTTAATATGTATTATAAACTACATTGTTTTAAATTAAAAGAAGAAAAGGCTTAGCAACCCTTTTCTTCACCTACTTCACATCCATCATTTAAATACTTAGATATTAAATTGGCATATGCTTCATCTAGTTTTTCTTCCTCTTCCTTAGTTAAATCACGTAATTTTTCGTTTTCATCTAATTCATGATTATCAACTGTTCCTTCATGGAAATCAACAACGTTACCTTCTTTAACAGCAACTACTGTTGGAGTGTTAATTCTTTTAACTCCAGTATCAACTTTCTTACCTTTTTTAGTATATAAGACATATTCATCTAAGTAATTAGCTAAAGATGTTACTACTTCATAGTAAGAAGATGAAGCATCTTTAGTTTTTTTAGCTTTATTTTTATCATTTAAAACATAGATATCACGAAGATCATTTTCTTCTTTGTCATTAGCTCTAATATTAACATAGTAGATTGTTTCTAAATTAGTACTAGACATAGCATTTAATAAAATTGGGACAGCAATACGACTATAAGGATCAGCGGCATAACCAAAATAGATAACACCACTACCTGAATCTAAGATATCATTAGCTTCATCTAAAGTAATATAGACGATATTATTGTCTTCAATAATACTTATTTCTTTATTTTGAGTACCATTAGAACGTGTTGTATTATTAATATTTTCATATTCTTCTTTGAAATGTTGTTCATCATCAGTCATAACATAACCTTGGGTGTTATTATCATCTTTATGTTTATTATATTGAATACCTAGATAACCACATAGGAAGATAATAACAATGATAATAGCTGCTAATAAAGTATGAGAGTAATTATCTTCTTCATTACGATTCTTTTTAGGTTCTTTAACTTCTTTTATATTTTCAACTTTTTTAGTTTCTTTTTTTACTTCTTTTTTAACTTTTTCAGTTTTAGGAACATTTTTCTTCTTTGTTTTTTTTGCTTCTTCTTTTGCCATTTTAATTCTCCTTAATCAAACTATTTATAATGTTTGAAATCATTTATATTATAACATTATATTTAGAATAGTAAAATGTTTTTAAAAAACAAAATAGTCTTTATTCGACTATTTTGTTACAAGTTACTGAATCAAAATTAAGTTTTTTATTACCGATTATAATGTCTTTACTCGTCGTGTTATCACAGATGAGAATACTATAATCAGAAGCTTTATAAATAAGACTATTATCGGTTTCATTATATAAGACTTCTAATGGATTATTATATAGTTCTTCTATTTGCAATTTATTACTTGATAAGGCATTAGCTATTTCATATTGATTATCAGGATAGTTTATAAACATATCTTGAAGACAATAAGTATAGATATCATTTTCTAAGTTACTATATACTAATCTTTTTTCTGTACATGGGTTTTCACTAGTAATACCTATTTCAAAATTATTTAAATTAATATTACTAACAACTTTAGCTTCACCCATATAGATTATATATTTATTATTAAGAGTTTCTAAGTTCTTAATTAAACCAACAACAATTATTTCATCATAGATATCATAATTATTCAGTTCAGATGAATTTTCATTAAAGAGAATTCTTAAAGTAATATTATCAGCAAAACTAACTTCACCATTTATCTTAATATCACTTGTTTTATATGGTTGCATTTCTAAATAGTTTTGGCCAGTTTTCTTACTTATTTTACCTTTTATTTTAATATATTTATTTTTATATTCAGTATAATTAGAAACAACGGAATTCAAAAAAGAATTTGAATCGATTACATCGATATCTTCAGCATTACACATATAACCATTATTATTAAATAAATCAAAGATATATTCTTTTTTATCTTTATTACATTGCCATACACGAAGTCCTAGGGAGTTGTATACTTTAGTATTACCAACATTAGTTATGTTATAACTAAATACAGGAAGATGATGAAAAGCTAAAGCTCCTAAACCATCGATAACTAATGACAAAGCGAAGATAAGTATAAAAACAAAGATAATAGCGATTGGTTTTAGTTTAAAGATACGAATAATATTAATCGTTAGTAAAAGAAGAGCAATAAGCCACATAACTGGTCTTATAACACTGACTTCGTTAACTGACATAGTTAAAATAATGATTACAATACTAATAATTAACGATAAATAATTGATATCCTTTTTATTTTTCTTATTTTTTGTAACTTTAGTTTTCATATTATATACTCCTACTAATAGTATAATAAAGTTTGCAAAAAAAAGCCATAAATATTTAGCATTTATGGTTTTTTTATTGATTAACTAAAATTAGTTAATAGCGTCTTTAAGTTTGCTTCCTGCTTTGAATGAAGCAACATTTTTAGCAGGGATTTTAATAGCAGCTTTTGTTAAAGGATTGATACCTTCTCTAGCAGCTCTTTTTTTAGAACTGAATGTTCCGAAACCAACTAGAGCAACTTTTCCTTCTTTTTTAAGTCCACTAGTAATTCCTTCTAAAGTTGCATCAAGTGCACGTGCAGCATCAGCTTTAGTTAAGCCAGCTTTAGCAGCAACATATTCTACTAATTCTTGTTTTCCCATGATTTTTTTACCTCCCAATAAAAAATTATCTCTGCAAGGATTACCCTTACATATTAAAAATAACAAAAATACAAATTTAAATCAAGAAAAATCGCTTATTTTCTGAAAAAATATTGCATTTTACAGCCAAAAGAAAAATATTAGTGTCAATTTACTAATATTTTCATTATTCAGGTTTGTTTTCTTCTTCAGATGATGAAGGATTATTTTCGGCATTTGGGGTATTTTCTTCAGCACTTGGTGGCTCTTCTTCATTGTTTTCTTCAGGAACAGTTTCTGGTTCATGATAATTTATAACACTATTATAAATATTAAAGATATTACTATACATATTAATAGTATCTAAAGCTTTAATTGAATCATCAGCATAAGATATAGTACCAATCATTTCGGTAACTGAAGCTTCATATTTGGTCTTAATATCAGATGATTGATATATAACCGTAACTCCTAATAGTAAGTTAGATCCACCATTAATAAAATATATTTGAACTGGCATTTTATTAATATTAGTATTAACTAAGTAAGCATCTTTAGCACTTATTTTAGTCTTATCTACTTTAGTATCAGTATATTCTTCATGAGATGAGATAACATTATTAATCATTGTTTCATTGATATTAGTAATGGTACTTTCACTATGATCTAATTTGACTGATAAAGTACCATCTTCATTAGTTATAACGACATTTTCACTATCTTCAGAGACAATCCAAGTCTTTGGTAAATTAAATTTATAACCATTAGAAGCAAATGATGTTGTTTCAACAGCAACCTTTTTAGGTCCATTATTTTGTTCTTTATTATTACCAATAGTAAAAGTATATACTAAAGCCGCAGCGACAATTAAAAGTAATAAAACAATTATTAGAATTGGTTTTTTCTTTTTAGGTTTTGGTAAGTCTTGAACAAGTGGAGTCTTTTTGTCAGGTTCAGGAGCTGGGGTTGCACTTGTTTTAGTAGTTTCTGGTGCTCCTTTTACTTCAGGAGTTGCTGGTGCAACTGAAGGCGCAACTGGTGTAGGAGCTGGAGTTGCAGCTTGGACAGTTGGTTCGGTTTTTGGTGCTTCAGCTGGAGCTGGAGCTTGAGTTACCGGTACTGCCTCTACCTTTGGAGCTTCCACAGGTGCGGGTGCCTCTACAGGAGCTTGCTCCCCTACTTTGTTATCTGGAGTTAAGACCTCTGAAGGAGTTAAAGTTTCAACAGGACTTGATACTTCAGGAGTTTGGGTTTTATTTATATTATTAGAATCTTGTTCGGCATTTAAATTATTACCACATATAGGACAAGATGTAACACCTGGTTCTAATGGGTTTCCACATTTAGGACAATTATTCATTAATTTGAACCTCCTATTATATATAACTATTATAATATAAAGATAATAAAAATGCCATAGTATTTTAGAGAACTATAGCAATTAAATTAGTTGAACCTTTATTAACTATTTTAGTAACGGTTTGCGTTAATTTATATCTTGTTGATTCTGGAACTACTGATAATTTAGCTTGAATACCTTCTTTAACAATGACATCTAAACTACGACCAAATATCTCACTACGCCAGATGTTAGTTGGATCAGTTTCATAGTCTTTCATTAAATAACTAATAAGTTCTTTACTTTGTAATTCACTACCAATAATTGGTTCAAATAAACTTACAACATCAGCTTTAATAATATGATAAGATGAAGCCGTGGCTTTTAATTTAACACCATATCTACTACCTTGTTTAACTATTTCAGGAGTATCTAGTTGCATATCTTTTAAGGTTGGATAGACAATACCATAACCAGTTTGTTTAGCAGTTTTTAAAGCTGATTTAAGAATGTCAGTTTCTTCTTTAGTCTCTTTATAAGAACTAAAGATTTTAAGCATTCCAGCTTTAGTATTAACTGTATCACCCATCATTTCATTTAAGACTTCATTATAAAGTGAGTCTTCACTATCTAAGTTAATATTAACAATACCAGTTGAAGTATCAACATTACTGATATAAGCTTTAGAAATATATTTACTATCTTTGAAATAAGTTAGGATATCATCAACATCTTTTAATTTAGAAACACTTAGAGTACTGGATTTAATCTTCGTTAAGTATTCTTCTTTGACTGGATGAGTATTACTTAAGATATGAACCCATTCAGGTAATTCTATTTGAATATCTAAAACAGGAAATTCATATAAAGCTGATTTTAGAATATCGTATATTTCGTATTCGGTCATTGATTCAACACTAATTGGTAAGACGGGAACATTATGTTCTTCTTTTAATTCACGAGCAAGTTCTTTAGTTCCAATATCTTCAGGATGAGAAGTGTTTAGGACAACAATAAATGGTTTATTTATCTCTTTTAATTCACTAATAACTTTTTGTTCGGCTTCAAGATAATTTTCACGAGGGATTTCACCAAATGAACCATCACTAGTTACAACTATACCAATTGTCGCATGATCTTTAATAACTTTTTCGGTACCGATTTCAGCAGCAGTTTCAAAATTAACTGGTTCTTTAAACCAAGGAGTTAAGACCATACGTGGATTACCATTTTCATCTTCATAACCATTAGAACCAGGTATGATATAACCTACACAATCAATTAATTTAATATTAGTTTCAAATTCATCAACCTTGATTTTAGCACCATTAGAAGGAACAAATTTAGGTTCAGTAGTCATAATAGTTTTACCTTGAGCACTTTGTGGTATTTCATCTAAACAATGTTTCTTTTCATATTCATCAGTAATATTAGGAACAACTAAATTTTCAATAAATCTTTTAATAAAAGTTGATTTACCAGTACGAACAGCCCCAACGACTCCTAAATATATTTCACCATTACCCCTTTTAGAAATTGATTCTATTATTTTGTTATCTTTCAAATATAACACCCCTATCATTTCTAATTAAGTTTATGGTTATGTTATTTTATTTAGAACAAAAAACTAAATTACATTGTAATCTAGTTTATTTTTGATATAAATCATCTAGTAACCAAGTCTTAGAAAATAGTTCGACAATACCTGTTTCACAATATGGACAGGCTTTAAAACCTAAACCTTTAATTGGGGCGCCACAGTTAGGACAATTTAAACTGATATTACCTTGTTTTTCATCATAAATATAGATAAATTCAGTATTAATTCGTTCTTGAATTTTAGTTTGATCCTTATAATATTCTAAACCGGTTTGTAATGTTATTTTACAAAGACCATTTTTATTATCATAGGAATTTAAGACTGTACGATGAATTTTAATACGACTATATTTAGCTTTATTACTTTTAACAGCTTCTTTAATCTTATTTTCTAATTTAGGAGTTATATTTGGTATAGTTAATAATTTTTGGTCACTTAAAGATTGATAATAAGTTAAAATAGCATTTTCAGCAATACTTTTAATTTCACTTATATTAATATTAGGGAAATCTTTATTTATTTTAGGAAGTAAAACAGAATCTAAACCAGATAGAGATTTAGGAGTTTCACTATATTCGATTTCCTGTTTTTTAAAGCCTTCAAAAATGTTTTTAGTTCCTAAGAAAAGAGAAGAAAAACGTTCGACCTTATTTTTTATATAAAATACTAAGAAAATTAAAGCAATTATAATTGCTAAGACTAATGCTAAAATAATTATTATTGAAATATCCATATCATCACTTCCATTATAAATTATACCATGGAAATATTTTATTTTATATTTTTTTAGATTATGCTATAATAATTAATAGTAGAGAGGTGTGTTTAATATGGATAAAAATATTAAAGACAACGAACAGAATAAAGTTCATATTGAACAGATAACGCCTGATAAGGAAATATCTCCTGAAGATAAAGAAGTAATTATTAATTTTACAGATAATGATGAGTTATTAAGTAAAACACAACAATTCAAGATATTAAATAATAAAAATAAAAAGAATGATTTAGAATTACCTAAAAGAAAGAATTCTTTAGGTAAAACAATAAAAATAAAGATATGCGATTTAAGAGCTAAGATAGATGAAAGTAATATTGAATTACCGGAAAAGAAAAAGAAATCACTTTATGATACAGTTATTATTAAGTTAGATGATTTAATTAACAGACGTGCAGCTTTAAAGACTAGTAATTTAACAAAGATTATCGATGTTGAAGAAACAAATGTTGAAGAAAAATTTCATTTATTTAAACCATTTGATATTACTAAGAAGAAAGATATTAAGATAAATGTTTTAAGTGATGAATTTGGTCGTCAATTATATAATTTAAATAAATTAGCTTTAGTTAATTTAAGTAAACAAAGTAATCAAACAGTAAGGAAGCCTTCAGTTGCGAGTCGTATTGGACGAATTGAAAAAGTTAAGATTAGTAGGAATAATTATTTAAAATATCAAACAAAATTAAATAGATTTGCAATTAATAAACTATATTATAAGTTTGCTCCTAAAGAAACAAAGAAATATAAATTATATAAATGTGGAGTTTGTCTATCGACATTCTTACTTTTTATTACAAGTTTAATAATTGTTAATTGGTTTATTCAAGGAATTCAAATTAATAATTTAAGTAATGCAATTGTCGAAGATACACCAATAGATGCAATAGATGATGGATCACTTTATAATGAGGGTGAGATGGAAGGTCAGATTAATGAACAAGCAGAACAAAAAGGTTCATTATACTGGAAATATTTAAATACTCCCCTATCTTCGGTAGATTTTACAGAGTTATTAAAACAAAATAATGATACAGTAGCATGGATTATTATGAATAATACTAATATTAATTATCCAGTAGTACAAACTAAAGATAATGAGTATTATTTAAATAAAGATTTTAATAAAAATAAGAACCAAGCTGGTTGGATATTTGCTGATTTTAGAGATAATTTTAATAATTTTAATAATAATATGATTATATATGGTCATGGACGTAAAGATGGTATTATGTTTGGATCACTTAATGAAGCATTAAAAGCTAATTGGTATAAGAATCCAGATAATCAAATTATTCAATTATCAACGATTAAATATAATACAATGTGGCAGATATTCTCAATATATAAGATTCAAGCTGAATCATATTATATTACTACTGATTTTGCTAGTGATGAATCATATGAAACATTTATTAAGACAATGAAGAAAAGAAGTATTTATGATTTTGGGGTAGATGTTAATACCAACGATAAAATACTTACTCTATCGACTTGTTATAATAATAATGGAATTAGAATAGTTGTACAAGCTAAGTTAGTTAAAATTCAAGAAAGATAAAAGGAAGATTTTAGTTAATCTTCCTTGTTTTTTATGATAAACCAATTATTTCACCATCGACAAGATGGATTTTTTCGTAATTAGGTTCTTTAGGTAAACCTGGCATTGTTATAATACTACCTAAGTAGATAGTGATAAAACCAGCACCATTATATACTTTAATATTTTTAACTGTTACTTCATAGTCTTTAGGATATCCTAAGACATCTTTATTATCAGAAATAGAATATTGAGTTTTAGCTATGCAGATTGGTTTATGATCCAAGTTATTTTTTTCAAGCATTTCAATCATTTTTAAAGCACTTTCACTATAATTAATTTTATTAGCTTTAAAGATATCTTTAACTATTCGAGAGACTTTTTCTTGTAATGGTAAATCTAAACTATATAGTTCTTCGTATTTACTCTTTTTATTAGCCATCGCAATAACTTCTTTAGCTAGAGGAATAGCTCCTACTCCACCATCTTTATAAGCGGTAGAGATAGCAAATTTAACTTTTAATTTATTAACATAATCTTTAACAAAAGCAATATCTTCATCAGTATCATTATCATATTTGTTTAAACATACAATAAGATTTTTGGTAATATTTTTCATAATATTAATATGAGCTTCTAAGTTAGAGATACCTTCTTTAATATCATCATTACCATTATATTTTAAAGCTTTAATAGTTGTAACTAAGACAGTTACATCAGGACATAAATTATTTAGGCGACATTTAATATCATAGAATTTTAAAGCTCCTAAATCACTACCAAAACCAGCTTCGGTAATACAATAATCACTTAATGATAAAGCTGTTTTTGTGGCAATAATACTTGAACAACCATGAGCAATATTAGCAAATGGTCCACCATGAATAATAACAGGGTTATGTTCTAGAGTTTGAACTAAATTAGGTTTAATGGCATCTTTAAGTAAGACTAATAAAGAACCAGTAATATTAAAGTCTTTAACAAATATTGGTTTATTATCTTTAGTAAAACCAACTAAGATATTATCTAATTTATCTTTTAAATCATCCATATCTTTAGCTAGACATAAGATAGCCATTATTTCACTAGCAGCTGTTATATCAAATTTTTCTTGACGATGATAATTTTTACTATTAATAGTAATGTCTTTTAAAGCACGATCATTAACATCTAAGCAACGATTAAAGACAATATTATTTTCATCGATATTAAATTTATTACCTTGGAATATATGATTATCAACAGCAGCACAAATTAAGTTATTAGCAGCGGTAATAGCATGGAAATCACCAGTAAAGTTAAGATTAATATCTTCCATGGGAATTACTTGGGAATGTCCCCCACCAGTAGCACCACCTTTAATACCAAAGACAGGTCCTAGGGATGGTTCACGAAGGGATGCTATAGCATTATATCCTTCGTGACATAAAGCATCTAATAAACCAATAGAAACAGTAGTTTTACCTTCACCAAATGGAGTTGGTGATGTAGCTGTAACTAATATTAATTTGCCCTTTTTATTACTTTTAACATTTTCATAGTCAATTTTAGCTTTATAATTACCATATAGTTCTAAGTTATCAGTTAAGTTTAACTTATCAGCTATTTTAGTAATATTTTCTAATTTTACACTATGTGCTATTTCAATATCTGTCATTTTCAATCACCTAGGTTTAGTATATAATATTTAGAACATTTTATCTACACTTTTAGGTACTTTTCCATTTAAAATTGTAGCGATTATTTTATCTTCTTTTTCTTTAGAAACACTTTTACCAGTTAAACTAGATAAAGTAGAAATTACTTCTCTTAAAGAGGCTTCATCTTTTAAGTTTCCTTGTTGTAATTTAGTAGCTAAAGAAATAATTGTATCTTTATCAACTTTAGTTTTCTTTTCAACTTTAGAAAAGAATTTATCATCAAAATTCATTAAATCACCTACTATATTCTATGATATTAATTAAATATGTTTAATGTATAAAATAAGGTTTAATAGTTAATAATATTATTGGTGATATTATGAATGAATTTAAACAAAAAATTAATTGTTCAGTAACTGATTGTGTTCATTGTATAGATGGAATGAAATGTGCTTTAACAAAGATTCAAATTACAAAAGACATAAGAAATGAAAATACAATGTATAATACAATCTGTCAAAGTTATGAAGAAGAAAAGTAAGGAAGCTATTATTTTATATACCTAGTAATTATATTTATGATATAGTATTTTTAGAGGTTGAACATAATGGAAACATTAAGAATAATGCTTAAAAAATATAATGGATGGATCTTATTTATAAGTCTTATTTTAATCTTAATTATTATAATTAGTTTAATAATGTTTAATTTTAATAAAAATGAATTTAAAATACATATGGAAGTTATTAAAGAAGTTAAAGATAACTATAATATTGAAATAAATTATCCGGTATTTAATAATAAGAGTTTAAATAAGAAAGTCAGTCAGATTATTGATGTTGAAAAAAATAATTTTAAAGAAAAGATTAAAAAAGATAATAATAAAAGTGAACTTAATATTGATTATGGTTATACAGTAAAAGATAATATTTATTCTGTACATATTAGAACTTATTCTTATATTGGGTTAGATAATGAATTTTATCATAATGATGAAATAATATATATTAATGCTTTAGATAATAAAGAAGTTAAGAAAGATGATTTAGTTAATGATGAAATATATGAAGTAATTAAAGATGATTGTAAGAATTATTTAGTTAATCATAAGAATTTAGAGCTATATGAAGATAGTATGATTGATGAAGCATTAAATAATTTAAAAGACTTTGCGATTCTGACATTCAGTGAAGAAGAAATGTTTGTTATTATTCCACCTTATAAAGTCAGTAATAGTGAAATAGATATTAATATTAATATTGCTTATAGTAAAGTTAAAGATTATTTAAATAAAGAATATTTTACTTTTACGGAAGAAGATAAGACAGTTGATAATTCAAGTACAAACAAAAATAGAGATCTTAGTAAATATAAAGATAAGAAGTTATTAGCAATTACTTTTGATGATGGCCCTAATTACAATGTAACTAAAGGTTTAATTGATGAATTAGATAAAAGAGATGCCAGAGTAACATTCTTTATGGTTGGGAATAGAATTAATTCACAAACTGAGTTAGTTAAAGAAATATATAATCGTGGTCATACGATTGGTTCACATAGTTATGATCATAAAAGATTGACTAAGTTAAATGATAATAACTTAAAAACTGAGATTG
The DNA here is from genome assembly GCA_947585595.1 of uncultured Bacilli bacterium. Taxonomy (GTDB): domain Bacteria; phylum Bacillota_I; class Bacilli_A; order RF39; family UBA660; genus Coprovivens. The sequence continues at coordinate 17,971 of CANPXB010000001.1, read as the reverse complement.
AGACAACGAATGAAATAATAAAAAATATTACAGGTGAAGATGTTAAGTATTTAAGACCACCCTATGGTAGTTATAATAATGATTTATTAAATAAGATTAATATGAGTTTTATCTTATGGAATGTAGATACCGAAGATTGGAAAAGTAGAAATAAAGATAAAGTATGTGAACATATTATTACGCATGCGAGTGATGGAAATATAGTTTTATTACATGATTTATATCAAACTTCAGTAGATGGAGCTTTATGTGCAATAGATAAGTTAAAAAATGAAGGTTATGAATTTGTAACAATTGAAGAAATGGCTGAACTTAAAGGAATTGAATTAAATCCACATAACGCATATCGATATATAAAATAAGACCACTAAATAGTGGTCTTTTATTAACTTTTTAAATATTGAATACGATAACCAGAATAGTCAGTTTTACCGCAGTCTTTACCAGAGGTCATGAAACGAGATGTTGGAGTATCCATACGTTCTATTTTACCATCCCAACTATCAATAATTAATAAGTCTTGTTCAGTTAAACTAGAAGCATTACGAACACTAGAATTAAAACCGACAACAGTGACAAAGTGTCTTGAGGTACCCTGTTTATTTCCATTAACATGTAAAACAACTGGTCTACCATTAGCAATTTCATTAAAGACTTTTTCTAAAACATCTTCTTTACTATCATTAACATAGGTGGCAAAACTACAACCACCAGAGTTATAATTAGCGCCATCATCAGGGGAAGCAGCTGTACTACCACGATATAAACCACAGGTATGAACATAAGCAAATCCTAGACATTTATCGCCATATTTAGAAGTATTACTAGCTTGGAAAACACCTTTACTACCGATGGCATTAGCATAATCTGTAACACTAATTGGAGTATTAACGACGGTAAATGAACCACCTAAAATATTAAGTTCAGTAGTTCCTCCACTATTTAGAACTGGATCATAAGCTGAATTACCACTGCCACTTCCGTTACCACTTGAGCCATTAGCTGGACCAGTATCTCTTGGAAGTTCAATAGTCATACACATACCATTAACATAACGACCATTTTTAGCTTTACAAGCTAAGATTAATTCATTTTCATTAGCTTTGATTTCAGCATCAGAGATACGTTTAATAAAACTAATCATATCATCTTCACGAATAATACTGGCTAATTTATTAACAGCACTTTCTGCTCGAGCAACATTGGATTTAGTTGGGCTACTATCCATATTATCTAAAGCTGAAACAGCTTCAGAAATAGAATCATAGTACTTAATGTTTTCTAAAGTAGCATTACTCATACAAGTTTGTAATTCAGCAAAAGATTCACCAGTTAAAGTAAAGACATAACTAATAATATTGGGTAATAAAAAGATAATAATACCAGCTAATATTCTCTTAGCTGAAGTTACTAAGACAGTTTTAAAATCATCTAATTTACCACTTATTACTACTTTACCAATACTAATTATGGAAGCAATAATGATAATAATGGGAACAATAATAAAAACTATTTTAAGAACATTATTAAAGAAATAAAATGCTCTTAAAAATGAGCCATTTTGACAGAAATTACTTAATTTCATATTTACACCTCTTTTTATACTTGTAAGGGATTATTATCGATTTCAATATTAACTTTAGAATTAGTAATATATAATTCATCTAATTCTTTTAAAGTTTTAAATAATTGATCATCTTTTTTATATTTAATGATTATTTGAAAACGATAAATATTATTTATTTTAAACATTGAAGCCGTTGTAGGTCCTAAGATAATGCTTGTTTTACTTAAATTATTAGTTAAATAATTTTTTACTTTAGTTATTTCTTTAGAAGCTAAATCATAATCAGAAGAAGCTATTTTAATACTAGTTAAATAGTAATATGGCGGATAATCAAGTTTATGACGATTTTCCATTTCATATTGATAGAATTTTTCATAGTCATGATGAGCAACACAGTTTAAAGTATAGTTATCAGGATTCATAGTTTGAATAATTACTTCACCAGGTATATCACTACGACCAGCACGACCTGATACTTGGGAAAGTAAAGCATAGGTTCTTTCCCCACTACGGAAATCAGGAATATTTAAAGTAGCATCAGCATTAATAACACCAACTAAAGTTACTAAAGGGAAATCTAAACCTTTAGAAATCATTTGCGTACCTAGTAAAATATCGTATTCATGATTTTTAAAACGTTTAATGATATCTTCATGAGATCCTTTATTACGAGTAGTATCAGCATCCATACGAATGGTTCTAGCACTAGGAATAAGTTTATTGATTTCTTGTTCTAATTTTTCGGTACCTAAACCATAATCAGAAATAGATTTTTCATGACATTCAGGACAAGTATCACTTTTAAAGACAGTATAACCACAGTAATGACAACGAAGATTATTACTTGATTTATGATATGTTAAAGTAATATCACAGTGCGGACATTTGTAAGTATAACCACATGATTTACAGGTAATAATAGTTGAATAACCACGACGATTAAGAAGTAAGATAACTTGTTCTTTTTTAATTAAACGATCAATAATTTTATCTTTTAGAATTGAAGATAAAACAGTATTACGTTTTTTCATTTCTTCCGTCATATCAACAATTTTAACAGCTGGTAAGATGGAACTCCCTATACGTTTTGGCATACTTAGATATTTATAAACACCTTTTTTAGCACGAGCCATTGTTTCTAAAGAGGGAGTTGCACTTCCTAAAACAAGAGGAATATGATGATAATGACTTCTAAATTTAGCCATATCTAAAGCATGATAACGAGGATTAGTATCTTGTTTATAGGTATCACTATGTTCTTCGTCTATGATAATAATACCAAGGTTTTTAATGGGCGTAAAGATAGCACTACGAGTACCAATAACGATATGGACTTCCCCTCTTAGAATTTTTAAATATTCATCGTATTTTTCGCCATCAGATAAGGCACTATGGAATATGGCAACATCAGAACCAAAACGTTCATAGAAATTATTAATTATCTGAGTCGTTAAAGATATTTCAGGGACCAACATAATAGCTGTTTTATTAAGTTTAATAACTTTTTCAATTAGTTGCATATAAACTTCAGTTTTACCTGAACCAGTAACACCATGAAGTAGATAAGTTTGTTCTTCATTTAAAATAATACTATCTAAAGCAGTTTGTTGATCTAGAGATAATTCTTTTTTATCAGCAGTTTTAACTTGATTATTAAGACGATATATTTGTTCTTTAACTTCTTTAACTAAACCTTCTTCTTTTAAAACTTTAACTAAATTAGAAGTAAGAGTACTTTTTAGTATTCTTTTATTTTTAAGTAAATTATTTAAGACTTCGATTTGTTTTTTACGATTAGGATGATTAATAATATAGTCATTAATGGCGATATCATTATCATTAAGTTCTAAATAAATAATATATTTTGAATAATCAGTTTTATGATCTTTAACTTTTAAAGAACTAGGTAACATTGTTTGATAAGCAGTTATTTTAGTACATAATGTTTCTTGTTGTAAGTATGAACCTAGTTTTAACATTTCATCATTTAAGACTAAGTTTTTATCAACAATATCAGTTATTTCTTTTAATTTATAATCTTCTTCATAATTATCTTTAATATTAGTAACAAAACCATTAATAATTTTATTACCAAAAGGAACTAAAACTTTCATGCCAATTTGTAAATCTGGTTTTAAAGAATTAGGGATTAAGTATGTGAATGTTTTATCAACAGATTTAGCATTATATTCGATTAAGACTTCAGCATACATTTAATCACCTTCATAAGAAGATTATATCACAAAAGCCAAGAAAAAAAGAGTTAATAACTCTTTCTTCCTTAAAGTGTGGCACTCAAAATGGTGCAAGTATCACTTTCCCTTTTTTCTTTTTGATTAGATATTAATCATCTAATGGAGAGATAGTGTTCCTATTCTCTATTTTAATTATAATACTTTACATTTATATATTGTAAATAAAAAGAAAACATTTACATATAGTAATGTAAATGTTTGACATTTGATAATTAATATCTACTTTTAATAAGTTTAGTTAAAGTTATATCATCTTCATTGATATCAACATTATTATTAATGCCACTACCTAGTTCAATATCTGGTTTAACACTAGGACCATGATAATCAGTACCACCAGTTTCAATTAAGTTAAATTCATGAGCTAATTTTTTATAAAAACGTCTTTGTTCTTCACTATCATCAGAATGAATAGTTTCAAGACCTTTTAAACCAATACTTACTAAGTAAGAGACCTCATCATGTAATTCTTCATCAGTTAATCTTAAAGACCAAGGATGAGCTAAAACAGGGATTCCCCCAGCATTATTTATCAAATTAATTATTTCTTCTTTAGTTAAAGTTTTCTTAGTAGCTCTTACACATTCATAAACATAGTTTAAATACTTATCAAAGGCTTCATCCATATCTTTAACATAACCATCTTTGATAAGTAGCTTACCTACTTCAGGACGACCAATATTACCTTTAGAAGCAAATAAATTAGTTAAATCTTCTTTACTAAAAGTAATATTAAATTCTTTTTCTAAGATATCTAAATAACGATGAATAGTTTGATGAGATATATTACGTAGTTCTAATAAAGTATCATTTAATTCTTGATTATCTAAATCAATATTATAACCTAAGATATGCATCTGACCTTTACTGACTTTAGCATTCATTTCAACTCCACTATAAATCGTTATATTATTATGAGGAAGTTTAACTAATTCTTTAGATCCTTCGATAAAGTCATGATCAGTTAAAGCTAGATACTTTAAATGTTTATCATAAGCCATTTGTAATAATTCAGATGGGGTATTAATACCATCTGAATAAATACTATGAGTATGTAAATCTATTTCCATTATTAAACCCCTTCTCTATATAATTATTTATGATTACGATAAGTACCCCACCATTTAGGAATAAGATCTTTTAATTTAAGAACTTTATCTTTTTCTAAATCAACTAAGATATCAATATTACCATAATCAGGATTTAATTCTAATAAATATTCTAAAGAGTTATCAGAAGGCATTATTATTTCTTCTAATTCATTTAAAACAACCATTTTATCAATAATATATTCATGATCATTAAACATATTAATAACAGCACTTTTTTCAGCACTACAACTTATAACAGAATTAGAAGTGATACTACTACCACTATATATTTTATTATTATGTCCTAATAAAGCACATGAAGTATTACCAGTTGTTATAAAATCAGAAATTTCTTTGGATACTAAATTTTTTTTAGCATTTTCATATAAACTAGACCAAATACGTTCCATACCACACCTTCTTACTTAATGTATTATGATAACATAGGAATATTTAATTTACAAACAAGATTATAAGCTCTTGCTATATGCATTAGTTATATAAGCAGCTGTTTTTTTACCATTTTCTTCATTTAACATGGTAAAGGCAACGGAGAAACTATTAACTTTTTTTACTTCTTTTTTAGGAATAGTTAAAGATATTATTTTTTCAGCACCATGATAGACTTCTTCATTTAATTCTTTGTATTCATAGACTTCACCATTAATTAGTAGTTTTTTAACAGATACTAATTGAGTTCGAGAAGCACCATAGTTACGGAAATCAAAATAGATATAAGTATTATCTTTATCTTCATCAGATTTATAATAATTAATAATTGTTTGATTCTTACGATCAATTTCAATTAAACCAATACGAGAGTTATCAGCTAGTTTTAAGGCACTAGATAAAACATCATAACCTTCGACTTTAGTTTCACCATCTTCTTCTTTTTCAACACTTTTAATATAGATAGTTATCTTACGAAAAGCAATAATATCTAAAGCATCTAATTCAGCTTGAGGAATACGGACAGTTTGGGTAAAACTCTCTTGAGAATTTAATTCATGAGTAAAAGATGGTGAAGTATCATAACCATCAACTAAGACTTTTTCTAAAGTAAAAGTATAATTTTTAGATTTAGCTTCAAAAGTTAAATCAAAGTCATAACCTAGTTTAGATTTACGAAAGTTAGTAAAAGAAATAGTATAACCAAAGTTTTGTTCAATGAAAGTATCAGAGAATACTGGATCATCATATTCGTTTTTAATCTTTTCTTTTTCTTCTTCATTCTTCTTCTCTTTTTGACGAATAATTTCTTTTTCAGTTTGCCAAGGTAATCTAAATTCAAAACTAATACCATTTTGATAGAAATAATAAGCACTACTGGCAATTAAAGCAAGGACAAGAATAACCATAATAATAAGACCAGCTTTATTAGAAGAATTTTTTTCCATACGAAGAAGACTATCATTATAATTCTGATAATTATAGTTATTATTTTTCATCTAATCACTCCTTACTATATAGTTATTATAACATACGATTTATTTAAAAAAGTAAGCGTTGAACTTACTTTTTACATTTGGTAGAAATTTATACGAATATTACGATTATGATCTGATAAAAGTATTTCAATAAATTCATTTAAAGTTAATTCTAAATGAAAACTATGACGATAATCTTTAGAACTATATGAATCAAAAATCATCATATTATCAGCAGCATTATAGTTAAAATGACCACTAATAATAGCATCTTTAATATAATTTAATTTAGTCTTATTAATATTTGATTCATGTCTATTTTCATCTTTAGCATCATTTAAAGCTTCACGACGATATTTAATCTCTTTAACTAAATGTTCTAGTTCAGCACAGTCACGAGTAATTCCTGCACTATTTTCAGCTAATAATTTAAGATTATTCTTCGGAATTAAACGAGTATTATTTAAACGTTTATTAATACGACGATTAACACCAACTACTTTTTTATTTAACTTAGATAAGTCATTAATAATACTTTTATATTCTGGAGTTTCATAATCAATAATACTAGGTTTTAATTCATTTAAATCTAATAATGAATAATTAAATAAACGAGATAAATTTTCTTCATCATAGATATAATTAATATAGAAATTAGAAATAGCAAAAGCATTTAAGATATCTTCACGAGTTATTTTATTAAAATCATAAGCTTTACGACATCTATCTAAAGGATAGTTTTCTTTATAAGCATGAACTAAACTTCTTAATAATTCATAAGTATAAATTAAACGACGTTTATTTTGATTAGCTTTACTATTATAACATTTATATAAATCTTCAATAAATTCAGTTAGAACTTTACTAGATTCATGTTCATTATATAACTTAGTAATAGTTGCTTTATCTTCTTTAGTAAAGATAGCAATTTTTTTATTAACAGATAAACAGAATCTTTCTTTAGATAACTTACTATTAATATCTTGTAATTTTTTAAAATCATAACCTTCAATATCAGATAAGACATCAATTAAATATTTAACATCTTGATATGACAATTCTTTATTATCTTTACGATGAACAGAATATTCATATAAGACAATATCTTTAAGGAAACTATTTAAAGATTCACTCTTATCTTCAGGAATAGTTACAGTATAGAAAGAATATGAATCACGATCTAGAGATAGATTAACATTATTATTCATTGAAGTAATTAAGAAGTTAGCAAATTCAATTAACCATTCAGAATCAACTACTAAACCATTATCGAATTTAATAGTGTTATTATAATTGCAGACATATTCACCATTAGCTAAAGCTCCTTTTAAGTAATCAATTAAACTTTCTTCAGTTTTAATAGATGGAACTTGCGTTTTAAAATAGCTAATGCCTTTAACACGATCCATATAATATTTAAGTTCTTTTTTATCTAACTTTGCAAATTCTTCCTTAGTTAAATGTTTATTATTATTCATAGTTTGTAAAGAAATATATAATAAATCTAAAGCAACGTAGTCGAAATCAGAAATAAATTTTAAATTTTTACTACGATTATTTAAAATCTTTTCAATATAAAGACCTAAATATTCATTAGATTTAGTCATATTAATAAACGTATTTAACTTAGAAATATTTGCTACTAATGAATTCCCCTTTTTCATATTCTCACCTATTATTTATTATAACATAGTAATTAAAAAGATTAAATAAAAATATTTAATCTTTAAGAATTTGAATTAGATCCAGATAATTTATCTTGAACTTCTTTAATTAAATCACGATTTTGATTTAAGAAATCAGCAATATCATTTATATCTAAGTGATGATAACTTACTTCATATGAAAGACGATTATTAATCATTCGTTTAATAGATTCAATTAAAGCTAATAAGTCTTTAATTTTAAATTCATTAGAAGAATCTTCTTTAGATAATAAGTCTAAGATTTCATGAGCTGAAACATTAATTAATTGATTACTAAAGACAAGATAATAATCAACATTAGAATAATATTCAATGTCAAGAAGATTAGGTTTTTGAATTAAACTATTAACTAATGGTTTATGAAACTTTTGTAGGTAGACAATACGTAGATTAGATAAATCATTTTTATATAAAGTAATATCTAGTAAATTACGATTAATCTTATTTTCTAAATATAAAATAGTTTTAATAAAATTAGTATCAGTAATGGAAATCATACCAGTTGTTTCATAACAACCATGCGCGAAATTAATTTCTTTAATTTTATTATTAATTTCCGAAACAATATCTAAATATAAGTTATGAAAATCAGTCTCTGAAGAAGGAAGAACTAGATCTTGATAATCAGCAGTTGTAAAGACAGGCAAAGAGTTTTCTTCGGGATTTGGTAAGGTAAAAGTTGGACTTTTTATAAAACTTTGACTTGTTTCAAACATTGTTACTCCCCTCTTTCTATATATTCTTGATCACTAATGACTTCAATACCATTTTCTTGTAATAAATTAGCAGTTATTCCATTACCAGTTGTTAACTTCGAACCAAATGTGCCATCATAGATAAGACCATAACCACATGAAGGACTTTTAGCTTTTAAGATAGCTTTTTTAATACCTAGTAACTCGCATAGATGTAAGGCTTCACTTGCTCCACGTTTAAAATTATCAGTTACATCATGGCCTTCGATATTAAGGACTTTATCACCTTTTATCTCAGAAGCTGGACGAGGTGTACTTAAGCCACCGGCAATTTCTGGACAGAATGGAATTATTTCCTTATCTTTTAACTTATTCAATAGTTCTTCTTTAAAGTTATTACCACCATTATATTTACAATTAACGCCTAATAAACAGGCACTTACTAAAACTTTTTCTTTCATCTTATAAACGAATTTCTTTTCTAATCATTTTAACAATGACTCTAAATAAAATATAATATAGTAAAATCCAAACAACTATTGATAGTGATAATAATAAATACATTTCTTTACGGACACAAAAGATAACATCTAAGACCATAATAGAAGTTAATAAGGCAGTAAAAATACCAATTAAAACATATTTACAAGTACGATTTAAATAAGCTAGACAACGATTTAAAGAATTATTTACTTCGCTATTATCATTACGACCAAAAATAGAAGAGATAATAACTAAGATTATTTTAATAAAATTAACGATAGTTAAGGTAATAAATAAGAATAAAGTTGGAATAGTTACAAACAAATAATAATAATGTAAATTAAATAAAAACTTATAAATAATAAAGATTCCAATAATATAAAAGACGTTACTTAAAAGATAAATTATAAGAGAAAGCCCACGATGTTTTTCTAAATTCATTTTTATCACCCTATTTTATTCTAATATAAAAATATTATATCACATTTTTTATAAATGTTTTATTAAAGATTCATAAAGTAAATCAACAATATAATTAGAAGGTTCTAATTCATATTTTTTAATTAATTCTTCAATAATATAATCATGATATTCCATATCTAAATATTTAAAAATAGATTCTTTGGGATTAGTTAAATCAACTAAATAGTTTTGGGTATAGGCATTATCAATAATAAGTAATGGTAAGTCACCTGACCACTCTTTAAAAGCATTTAAGATTTCTTTAGTACTATCTTTATAGATAAAAGCATCTTTGTCATAAGAAATCATTTCTTTTAAATCTGGAAAAGCAATTAAATCTTCACGTAAACGATAATCAAAACGATCTAAAAGATTTAAACCTTCTAGTTTAATAGCTGATAATTGAATAATATCCCCTTTTTCTTTTTTTAAGGCTGTAGGAATAAGTTCTAAAATTATATATTGATCTTTTAATAAATTCATATAGATGACACCTCATCTGTATTATACTATACTTTATGTAAATTTTTGTTTGAATTTAAGTCTTTATGGTTTATAATTATTCTAGAAAGGTTGTGTTTACATGAATAAGTTTTGTCCTAACTGTGGCAAAGAGGTAGCTGAAGGAGTTCAATTTTGTGAAAATTGTGGTGCTCCAGTAAATGCTACACAACAAGCAGCTCCACAAGTTCAAGTTCAAAATGGTCAACCAGTACAACCAATGCAACAAGTTCCTGCTGGAACTCAACAAAAATCTAAATTATGTGCTGGTTTATTAGGTATTTTCTTAGGAACTTTTGGAGTACATAATTTCTATTTAGGTTATACAGGAAAAGCAGTTACACAACTACTTGTAGCTTTACTAGGTGGTATTGTAACTTGTGGTATCGCAACAGTAGCTGTTGAAATTTGGGGCTTAGTTGAAGGTATCATGATTTTATCAGGATCAATCAATACTGATGCTAATGGCGTTCCATTAGGTCAATAAAGACTTACTTAGTTAGTAAGTTCTTTTTTTTACACATTAAAAAGGGAGGGTACTCAAACGAGTACCCTTTATATTTTTTTGTTATTTAATTATTTAATTATTTTTTTTATTATAATCGACATTTTTTTAAAACATAATTCCAAGAGGCATTCATAAAATATCTTTTAGAAAGATCCTCTCTTTCTTTGTTTAAATTTTTTTATTTTTATTTTTTATTTTTTTTTAATTTATAGGTTTGTTATGTTTAATTATTTTTGAATATGACTACTTATTATATTATTTTAATGTATAAATAATTTTTGGTGATGGTATGATATATACCGTTTTTATTTATACATTGTATTGTTACAATAAGTAATCCATCAATTAATTAATATTCTACCAGCTGCCTGTCCAATCAACAATGGCGGCGCCGATAGTGTCGTAATAGGATTCAACACTAGAATCGTGGATAATTCCTACTACATCAACTCTAAGTTTCTTTGCATTATCTCTAGTAATGGTCTTTGTTGCATGGGCATAGTCACCAGCAGCAGTCTGATTTTTAACAGTACCAGAACCGCTTTTTACTACATCAATAAACATTGACTGACTCAAAGATGTTAAATTTCCTGTTGGTAAGCCAAAAACAGCAGCGGTTCCGTTTGTTCCAACAATTTCAGATACTCCTGCACCCTCGTAACATTCGCCATTCCCCTCGCAATATTTTTGTTCGAAAATTGGCCCCATCGATACTTTGACCGTAGAATAATGTCCAATGGCAATAATATCGAAGCTACGAACTTTCGGAATATTCTTCCATGTAAGATCAACACTATAACGATATCTTGAACTATCTTTTAACATAGTTGTTGTTAATTTTTTATATTCGGTTTGAACTGTGACTGAAGTGTTTAAATTGTATAATTCTTGTAAATCAACATTATCATATTCTTCCTTGGTTATCTCGGTAGTAAAAGATGTGACTTCGGGAGATACGATAGACATGATTTCCGAATCATTTAAAATAGTAACTATTTTATAATACTTAGTTGCTTCACCAACAATTTCAAATTCATCGGTTGACTTTGCTTCTGCCATAACCATTAAAGGCATTATTAAGATAAATAACAAAGTAAACTTAAGGTACTTCATTTTTATATCTAAGTAACTCTTTCCTCCTTTCTACTTTTCCATACTACCATAAACTTTTTAAAAATCGCTATCGCTTGTTTGACGAATTACTCGTTATTTTGACGAATAATACTTTTTTAATATATTTTACTTAGCTTTATTTTATATTCTAAATCTTTACTTTTAGTGGTAGAAATATAATATTTTATTTTTAGTATCATATTGTCATAGTTAATTTTTTTAATATTATTTACTTTTTGTGTTTCAATGTTTAATAAATTAATAGAATTACCTTCAATTGTTATATCATTTTTCTTTATAAATTTGCTTATTATGACTTCGTCATTTGGCGATAATTGTTTTATTTCAATATTATCTATTTGTTTAAGTGACAAATTTCTTATATATAATTTTTTTATTATTATTAAATGTCCACTACCACTCTCAATAATATAACCTTCAATGATTAGGTCTTCATCATCACTGGTTAGTTTATAGACATTTACTTCATTAGAAGTTGGTTCATCTAATGATTTGGCTTTATTAGTTTTAAGATACATAATAAATGAAGCAATACTGATAGAAGATAAAGTTAGAATAATTAATAAGATTTTAAAGAAGAGTTTGGATTTAGGTTTTGGTTTTATTGTAGATTCCTCTTGGTCATTAACAATATCTAGTTTAGGTTTTTCTTGACGTTCACATGCTAATAATTCATCTACTGTAATACCTAAGGCTTTACTTAAAGGAGATAATAACGTTATATCTGGTAGATAGACATTATGTTCCCATTTAGAAACAGTTTTATCATCGACACCAACTAATTTACCAAAAGCCTTTTGTGTTAATTTCTTTTCTAATCTTATGTCTCTTATAAATTCGCCAATATTTTTCATAAATAGTCCAACCTCTTAAAAATAATTAATTGTATTATAATATGAAATAAATATTGAATTTATAAGTTATGGCTATTTTGAAATATAAATGTTACATATAAAAAGTACTCAAAATGAGTACTTAGTATACTTTTTCAACATCAATTATTTCGTCTTCTGTTTCGTAATAACCAACTTTTATTTTGTCCCCTACTTTTAATAATGGAAGACGATTACTTAATGATATTGAGATATTATAAGTTTTATTATTAGATGTATAGAAATAATGAGTATATCCAGCAATAATAGCTTCATCAATTTTTTCAATAGTTATTTCTTCTATTTTTAATTCATCATCGGTTGCTTCTTTTTTAATAGAGTTTAAATAATTATCTCTAGCAGTTTCAATACCTTTAGAAGCATCGGTGACAATTACTTTTTGATAGTCTTTAACATCAACAAAACCATACATCTTAACTAAACCACTTGAATCTTTTAAACTTACTAAATAAGTTGGATTACCTTTTAAATTAATTAATAATGGGAATGTTGAAGTATAACCCATATCTTGAACTTGACCTTCAGCACTATTCATAGCACTAAATTCTTCAGCACCAGGTACATTATAATAAGTAGTTTTACCAGTACGCATATTAGTTAAGATAAAACCTAAATTAGATTCATCACTGACTACACTAGTAATACCTGTATATAAATAGATATCATCATTCATCGCTAGATAGTTATAACCTTCAGTTGTATTAACAACATTTTTTTGACCAAAGATACTATTAAAGAAACCATTCTTGTAGTTGCCCCAATCATCTACTTGTTCAATAATTAAAGAAGCAGAATAAGCAATATCAACCCATGAAGGAATATCTTCATTTTTATACTTTTTAGATTCACCAGTTACAGGATCAAAGATAATAACACCAGTTACTTTAGCTTTTAAACCAACGGCAGTATAACTAATAGTTGGAATTATATAATAAGGATTACCTTCATTATCTATTTCAAATGATATTTTACCAAAGTTAGTTGTAGGATAAGTAAATCTTAATTTTCTTTCTAGTTTTTCATTAAATAAAGCACTAGAAGAATATTTCATGCCTTTATTTAAACGAATTAATTTAGATTCACCAGTAACACTATCAACAGTTATATAACCAACAATACCATCTTTACGATTAGTAAACCATTTAATAGCATCAGCATATTCTAATGGAGTTACTCTTAAGATAGAATCATTATAATTAATTTGAGTATATAAATTAGAAACACTAAATTGACTAACTAGTTCACTTACTTGACCCATAACACGATCACCTAATACTTCAGATGAATCACGATCAAGTAATGGTAAATGATTAAAATTAACTTCAGATATATCTTCAGTAAAGTTACCTGTTTCATCAACACTTATTCTTTGTTGATAACTCTTAGCATTAAATAATGGAGAACATATAAAGTTAACTAAGATAATTAAAGCAAAGACAGCTATAATACCATATATTGAATATGTAAGAGTTTTAGGAATATCATAATTTAGACGAATTCCTTTTTTAAAGATTTCTATTTTCTTAGTATTACTTATTGTATCTAAGATAGCATAAGTTAAAACTAGAAAAAATATAAATAAGTAAAAGCCCATATTATTTAAGTTAATGGCTGGTAAAGTTATGTAATAGATTATAAAACCTATTACTAATGTAATTAAGACATTTATTAATTTTTTTAACATATTATCACCTACTAGTATTTTACCATATTTTAGATAATTTAGAAGGGTTATCTTTAATCAAGACTTGATATCTTAAAGCTTGATAACCAGCTAAATTAGCAGCTTCTAATAAAGTATTACTATCAATATCTTGTAATAAAGGATTATGTTTTAAAATGGGTACTAATTCTGACCATTCTAAATCAAGAGTATATTTTTTAGCTTTAATAATATCTATTATTATTTTACCTATTTCAAGTAAGTGAATATTAGAAAGAGTTTTATTTACGATATCTAATGGTTTATTTTGAAGTTTATGTAAGGTAATCATACTTTGTAAAGAAATATATTTATTATATAAAGTATAATAATCAATAGCTGTTAGAAGACAATGTTTATTATCTATATAATAACCATTTGTTAATAAATATTTAATTATATCTAAAAAATTCATAGTATATATTTGTTCTTTTAAAGTAATAATTAAATAATTCATAATTTGACTATAATCTATTGGTTGATCTTCTTCATTATCTGATAAATAATATTTTGATTTATTATTAGATGTTAAATCATTTATTAAGGTACTTAATTCATCAATATTATTAATAACATATGCTTTATCATCAATAAGGATTATAATACCTGGTTCATCATTATTTATATCATATTTAATAAATTTAGCTTTATATTTAGTTGAGAGATATTTAAGTAATTTATTAATATCTTCATCTTCAATATAGTGTTCAACATTAACAATTAAAGATGTTAGTTTTCTTAAAAAATCTAATTGATCTTTAGATTTGTAATAATCATAGTTTTGAACATAATAGTTCTTAGCATATAAAAGACGATGACGACCATTTTTTATTTCATATTGACCATTTTGTTTACGAACAACAATATTATAACTATCTTTAATTCTTTGCATATTAACATATGGTTCATTACTTATTTTAGCTCTAGTACCATTATAATCTAAAGCACCATAGATTAAATCTATATCATAATCAATATCACCAGTAAGTTCTTCATTACTATAATTAAATTCAGTATTAATTGGAAGACTTTCATAACGTGAATATAGAACATAACATTTAGGTTTTTTAGGCTCTGGTTGGTTAACTTTTGGTTCTTTATTTTGCTGACATATTTGTTCTAAAGTATACTTAGTAGGAAGTTCGATATATGATAAGAAGACTGGTTTTATATCTTTACTTTTTAAGTTTTTGGAAAAGATAACAAGTAATGGTTTTTCACCAATAAAAGCATTAAACCATTTATGAGCTTTTTTAGTAGATGATTCTCTTAAAGCATTAGGAACATTTTCTAATCTTTTTTGTAAGATAGAATAATAATGAGTTTCTTCATCTTCTTTATAACTTTGTTCTTTAGTCTTAGGAGTTTTTAAAATACTTTCATAAAAGATACTTGGATATGTTAAAGAAGCAGTAAGAGCTGGTTCTAAATCGGTAAATACTTCTGGTTTAGGATATTTATTTTCACAATTCATGGAAATTATTTGTTCAATAGTACGTAAATCTAAGAAATATCTAGGAATAGAATTTGAAGATAATTGAAGACCATTTAAACGAAGCATTTTTTTAAAATAAGTATTAGTTGGATAAAAGGAATAATCATTTATTAAAGTAGTAGAATTTATTCTATTAAATAAATATTCAATATCTTCGGTAACGACAAAACTATTACTATTTAGATAGTAATTTATCATAAGACTTATATTATGAATAAAAGTATTAAAATCATTATGCGAATAAGTACTTAAAGAAGTTAAAAAATCATAATTATTTAATAAATCATTAATAATATTTATTCTTTGGTTTATTCTTTGAATTATTATTGACTTCTTATTAAATGCCGCCACAAAAATATCCCCTCTTTATAGAGGGATATTATACTATATTAATTTATTTTAGTAAAATCTAGAGGTTTATAACTAGATTATTTAGATTAGCTATTTTAAGAGATATATTATTGATTACAGTACGATAATTAATATCTTTATTTAGTTTTTCTTTAGTTAAGATAACAATAATATATGGATTATCAGTATTAGCAAGTCCTACATCATGATAGTATTCGTCAGAATCACCATATTTATGAAAGAAACTTGTGTCTTCTAAATTAAGATAATTACCATAGTCATTCAAAAAATAAGAGGTTAACTCTTCCCCATTTGGTAAAGTTGTTTTTAAATTATATAGATGAGTTAAATAAGATAATTGAGCTTTAACAGTGGTATTACAAAAATGACGACTATTACAAGTAGTTAAAGGTGCTCCAAGATATTTAGCATATTCTTTAAGGTTATTAAAACCTATTTTATCAACAAGATAAGCATGAGCATTATTATCAGAAACAGAAATGGCTTTTTTAACATTTTTTAAGGTCTCTGGATCAGTCATTTTATTTTCATAAATATACATAGCATCTAATGTTTTAATTAAACTAGCACCAAAATATTCTTTATTAGCATTATAAAGATAAGTAAAATTATTATTAAGATTTAAATATCCTACACTTAAGTCATAATGTTTTAAATAGTTATTTAAATCATTAATTAGTTCTTTTACTTCTTTGTTATTAGTTTTAGTTGAAGAATATGTATAATTATGAATTATTTCTTTAACTGTTACATGACGAATACTCTCTGTTTTATTACCAGATGAATCAGTAACACTATAAGTTATAGTATAAGTACCAGGTTGTTTATTATTGACATTAGAATCTATTTTAACTTTATTAGTTATATCACCGTCGATATTATCTAGAGCTTTATATCCTGGTTCTTGATATTCTTCATAGATATAAATTGTTATATCAGAATCATTTAAAATGATATCTGGTCTTATTATGTCATTAGTAAGATTATATTTTTTATTAAAAATACTATTAATTATACTATTATTATTAAGATGGTTATTAAGTAAAATTAAAACAAATAGAATTATAAGAATAACATTGATAATAATAAATATATGAATAAGACGTTTTATATTTGGCATTTATATACTCCTATAAAACTTATTTACATAAGTTAGCTACATATTCATAAAGATCAGTTTGATAAATATAAATAGCTTCGGTATCACCACGATATACTAAGTTATCAGTACCATCAAAAGCTATAAAACTAGTTCCTTTAGTTATACGATAAGTACCATTAATACTTGCTCCAGGATATTTATCTTCTTCATCTAATTGAAGAATACTATTATATTCATTATTAATATTTACTAAGTCATTAGTAGTTATATTACATTCATGATATTCTTGTTTTTCTCCATCATCATAATGTTTATATACTTTTATTTCAGAAGCATTTTGAATAGCTTTTTTGGTAGAAGCACCAGAGACAACGATAACAAAACAAATTGTTAACATGATAACCCCAACAGCTATAGCTATTTTAATTTCTTTATTATTAGTCATTATAATCACCAATATAAGTATAACATATTTAGACATTTTTTAGAATACAGAGTATTTATAACTACCCCACCCGTTAGGCTTACTCACAATGTCACTAGTAACGGTTTCCGCTGCTGAAACAGGTAATTGCGAA